>CAYTDP010000018.1:0-36071 GCA_964436625.1 uncultured Halanaerobiaceae bacterium
CCTAATAAGCCCCGGCAATTAAAGGTATAAGTAGTCCTGGTAATACAGCATATATGGCAATTTCACCAACGGTTCAGGAGAAGAACCAATTTTATCAAAGCCAGGAAAAAGCTATGATCAATATGCCCAGTCCCAGAAAGATCAATGCTGACAGCGTTTTTACAGTGCGACGGGGAATACGCGAAAGAAGTTTAGCGCCCATGAATGCAGCCAGTCCGTGATTTATAATCTGAGCTGCCATCGCGGCAGCCAGCACAGCCAGGGGCCGGCCGCTTACAGCTGCAAAACTCATAACCGTAAGCTGTGTTTTATCCCCCATCTCGGCCAGGAAAATCAGGCTGAAAGTAAGAGTGAAAGCCTTTTTTTCACAATCTATAGCTCGCTGATTTTCTTCTGCAGATTCTCGCCTGGAGAAAGCTACGATTCCCACTGCCAAAAAGAAGATGCCTCCTATCAGCGCAATGATATTCTCGGGCACCAGTTCGAATACCACCCTGCCTACTCCGACTGCTATTGCCGTCACCAGAAAAAGTGCAGATATAGCCCCGAAAAATACCTGGCGGGGAAAGGGGCAGCAGGACATTACTAATGTTGTAAGCTGTGTTTTATCGCCCATTTCTGCAAAAAATACAGCCGTGAAAACGGCAGCTATTAGTTCCATTATCCATTCTCCCGATTTTTGCTATTGTGCATCCGCGTTCTTTCAACTATTATCACAAATGATAAATCAAACTTCGCTGACAGTCAAGTAAAAAGTTAACCTAAAATTTCTATGTCGAGAATTTCTCCGAGATCGAGCCTTTCTCCTGTCGCCATGATCACCTGAGGACTATCTCTCTGCAGGAGTTTTATTTTTCCCCGGCATTTTTTCCGTCTTTTTGAAAATTCGAAGCCGGAATTCCCTTCATTTTCGCCGCAATCTTTTCGACAGTAAGTTATTATAACTCTGAGCTTTTGATTCCAGGCCCGGCCAAGCAGATCCGCTATTTTCCGATCAGACTGTTCTACCCTCTCGCAGACAGCCCCGGAAAAACTCTTTCCCTCTCTTCGATCCCGCTCAAATTCTCTCAGACTTTTTTTGTGCCCGACAAGCTGCAGTGAAATCCATTTTTTATCCTCTCTCACCTCTTTTCCCTCCCCGCTCGAATTTAAAATCGACAACACTATTTTACCATATTTAAACCTCCTGTGCAAACTAATGTTCAGCAGATGCCCCCTAAATTTTTTCTTCCAGTTGGGGCAAAATACTGCCGGCCCTGCCAGTAATAATAATATCAAATATCTCGGGTCTCTGGCCCCGATCAGCATTCACATAAACAAGCTCTGCTCCCGATCGCTTCGCCCGCGCGGGCAGTTCAGCTGCTGGATATACAGAAAGAGAGGAGCCAACTACAAGCAGAACATCACATCTTTTGATCTCTTTTTCCGCCCGGCGAAAAACCTGCCGGGGCAGGCTCTCCCCAAAGAAAATCACACCGGGTTTGACTTTTTCGCTGCCGCAGCTGCGACAGACGGGAATGCCTTCAGATTCGATCATCGACTCTATCTCGGTCCAGCTGTATTCCGCGCCGCAGTCAAGGCAGCGGGCCTTTTCGAGCGAACCGTGAAGCGGCAGCACCCCGCTGCTGCCGGCTTCTTGATGCAGAAGATCGATATTTTGCGTTATAAGAGCTTTAAGCCTGTTCTCCTTTTCCCAGCCGGCCAGAACTTTATGAGCTGGATTGGGGCTGGCTTCTTTCTCCACAGCCGTTTCCCTGATGAACTTCCAGAAAACACGAGGATTTTCACGAAAAGCGCTCAGCGAAGCGGTTTTTTCCGGCTCGTATTCATCCCACAATCCATCCTCACCGCGATAAGTAGGGATGCCGCTTTCAGCCGAAATCCCCGCTCCTGTAAAAGCGACTAAATAATCAGCATCTTTAATGATGGTGGCCGCCTGCTGCAGTGAACTTTCTCTGTCTTCTGACTTCATTTATAATTTCCCTCCTTATGAACTGCTGCAGAATTAATATTGATATACTCTGACTGTTCGACTATAATTATAAAGTGAAAAAGGAGATGAAAGCAAAAGTTCAGCAAAAATTTTTTTTAGAAAATTTGATTAAAATTAGTAGAGAAAAATAATAATAATTTATTAGTTCAACAGGTTAACAAAAATGTCTTTTTGTGATAAGATGAGTTAAAGACTAATATTTATTCTTTATAAGAGGTGAATACAGAGTGTTAAAAAAACATTATTGGGCCGGTCAGATATGTCGATATATGATTATATTCTTATTTTTGGTCGCTTTTACGGCCGGAATGAGCCTGGTGGGGGTAGATTCTGCTCGGGCACAGACAGTATTTACCGATGAAATTCTGCCCGATCATCTCAGCGAAACTATAAATTCAGACTCACACAACTACAAAACTTCAACCGTGCTGCCGGATATTTATCGCAGTCGAGATTATGAACTGATATGGATCGATGAAGAAGGTCTCTCACCCCTGGGAGAAAAACTTTATTCTCTTCTGAGCGATGCCGATAAACGTGGACTTGTGGTCGATGATTACAACCTCAACGAAATAAACGGCATCTGGTTTTCCCTTTCCCGGCAAAATTTTCAGGAGGCCAGCCCCGACCGGATTGCAGAAATGGAGTTAAAATTAACTGACGGTTTTCTCCGCATGATGGGCGATTTGGCTTTAGGACAGCTGGAAAGCGAGAACCTGGAAAGACGTGAGTTCTCGGCCGAGCTCAAGCAGCATCTTCGCGGGGTGCTGGAAAGGGTTATTTCCAGCGGCGAATTCTATCCCGCCCTGCAGGAATTACAGCCTTCTCATCAATATTACTGGCAGCTTAAAGAGGAACTGGTGGAGAGAATTGAAACAGGTGAAAAATCGGATGTGATCAGGTCTCTTAAGCTGAATCTGGAACGATGGCGCTGGCTGCCGCAGGATTTGGGAGATCGCTTTATCATCGCCAATCAGCCCTCATTCACCCTGGAAGTCTTTGAGGATAATCGGCGCATCATGAATATGAAAACTGTCGTTGGGGAAACAAACAGAGAGACCCCTGATATCAGCAGCCGGATTACGCATCTGGTTTTGAGCCCACGCTGGTATCTCCCACATTCCATTGCCGTTCGCGATCATCTGCCTAAAATTCAGGAGGATATAGAGTATCTTGATGAAAAGCAGCTTCGAATTTACCGGGAGGAAGATGATCGATTTGTCGAGGTCGATCCCGAAGAGATAGACTGGCAGGACAAAAATCAGGATAATTTCCCCTATTATATCTGGCAGGACGCCGGTCCGCATAATGCCCTGGGCAGGGTGAATTTTCGTTTTCCCAACGAACATCAAATAAATCTGCATGATACTCCCGATAGGCATCTCTTTGATGAGAGTTACCGGGCCTACAGTTCTGGCTGTATAAGAATGGAAAAGCCTCTTGAGCTGACGCATTATTTGCTGGAAGAAAGAGATGATTGGGATAAGGAAAGAGTTCAGAAGAAAATTAATCAGCGCGAGGAAACTCAGGTCAATCTGCCCGAACCCATCGATATACATTTGACATATTTCACCGTAAAGCCTGATTATGAAGAAGGCAGCCTCGACTACTATGGTGATATTTACAGTCGAAACGCAAAGCTGGAACAGGCTTTAGGATTTGATTGATCAATATCTATGAATTAATACCGCTTATCGACATCTGAATTAATATCCAGATATAACTTTTTAAAGGCCCCGCCGGATAAAGGCGGGGCTTCTTGATTTTTAATAAAAGATATATTATAATGAATTTATAATATAATTATGATATTTTTGTGATAAAAATATGCTCATATTCTCATAATTTTGCCGCATTACTTTATCAGGCCGAAATGGGCCGATATGATCACTTATAAAGCCTCAAGGCCTGAAATAAAGGAGGGCAGTAAAATGGCCAGAAATCACAATGATTTTTCGACAGAAAAGTCCACTATTATGCTTGTTATAAGGCTGCTGCTGGCTGCAGTTCTGGCCGGCATCTTACTTGCCGCGGCAATCTTCATGCTGCCCTACTTTTCCCCGCACAGTTTTCTCTCGGAAATTTTGCCCCGCCAGGCCTCGGGCTATAGAAATCATATTCCTTCATCAGCCTCACATATACCTGAAATATCACTTAGTTTTGATGTCCAGGGGCACAACCAGTGTGCAGGCTACGTTACCGCCTTCATCAGGCGATATTACGGTGATGAGGTTTATGGCTCAGAGGTGTATAGGGAAATATCATATAACTCACCGGTGGATATCGGAGTGCCTCCCCACCGCATAATGAGAAATTTTGAGGAGAACAGTTTAAATGCCTCCGCCCGAACAGGAGACCTGGAGCATATAAAACATTATGCTGCCAGAGAAATCCCGGTTATCGTTCTGGTTGGTCAGGGGATTAGCTGGCAGCATTATATGGTACTGATCGGATTTGATTCGGAAAAAAGCGAACTTTATTTTTACGATTCCGAGGTCAGCAGCTTTGACCGCAGTCGGAGCGATCCGGGCAACAGAACCATGTCTGAAGAGAAATTTCTAAAGATCTGGCAGAATCGACTCCCCGTTTTCTCCCAGCTTTTTATAACCGTTGAACCTCCTCCGGCTTCAGACGTCACCTGAACTTTTTTCAACTGTTTTTTCTCCGAAACAGCTGATATGAAATATGGAGAAGGTCTTTTAACTTAATATATCATTCAAGCAAATCCATTATCCGTTCCATTTCAATATTTTCCCCTATGATGCTTTTTGTCTTTTCTATCTTTTTGTGATCGTTGGGGCGCAGTTTAATGGTCATATCCTTGATGCGACTGGCCACTGTATAGGTATCCTCCTGTGATTCCAGAATTAAAATACCCAGATTTTCTGCCGTCTCTATTATAGATTCGTGGGGGGTGATACCGCCGGTGGCAATTATGCCCGAAACACTCCCGCCTCTACCTGACTGGAGATGGATGGCGGTGCGGCAGAGTGCTGAAACCATCATATCTTCGCGATCTCCACCAGTTATCAGCAGTTCATTGCCCTCGATATATTTTAAAGCTTCGCGGGGGGTCATAGCTCCGATTATCACCCTGCTGATGCTGCGACTTTCCACAGATTTTCCCACATCGGTAACAGGCTGAAAGTGCTCAAATTGATCCATTATATGGCCGATGCTGGGATAGGTCAGCATGCGCTCATAGGGTATGACTCCCAGCACCTCCAGACCTCTCTCCCGCAGAGCCATACCTGCTTTGTCCTTCACTTTATCCATCTTGCTTTTGTAAACTTTATTGAGGACCACTCCCAGAATATCGATATCGAACTGCCTGAGAAAACTCACATTCAGCATGACTCTATCGACTGTATTGCCGATTCCACCTTCGGCCAGAATAATTACCTTGCTGCCCAGCATTTCGGCCACCCTGGCGTTCGATAGGTTGACCACTTCCCCCACGCTGGTCTGGCCGGAACCCTCTATAACCATCATATCCCGGCCCTGAACTATCCGGTCATAAGCCACTGTGATCTGTCTTTCCATCTCCTGACGACACTCGGATTCAATGCAGTGCCTGACAAAAGAGCTGTCGAGGATTACCGGGCTAATATCTTTGAGATTGTCATTGAAATCATAAATTGAATCCATCAGCTGAACATCCTCATCGATCCTGAGACCATCCTCGGTCTCGACAAAGCGATTGCCGACCGGCTTCATAAAACCCACATTGCCCACCTTATCGTTGAGAAGAGACAGAAAACCTACCGCAAATGATGTTTTTCCGCGATCCTGTCCGGTCGCCGCTACAAAAATGTCTTCCAATTTACTAACCTCCTTCCAGCTCCGGGAGCGAGCAGAGCTCACTCCTGCAGACTGGGGAATAGAGAAACATCAGTATGAGGAATAAACTTTGCTGCCACAAATTCGTCCATAAAGTCAGCGCTGTTCTCTTCGGAGCTCAGCTCAAGGTAGGTCATTTCCCGGGCTATTTCGCGAGAGCGCTTAAATTCTGAAGCTGAAAGTGTGGCCTGACGGGCTCCTGCCAGCGAACTGTTGCCAATAAATACAAACCTATCCCGGGGCAGATCGGGAAATAATCCCAATCTCACGGCAGCATCGATATTGAGATAGTTGCCGAACCCTCCTGCTATATAGACGTTCTGGATCATATCCTCTGTAAAGGAGAGTTTATCCAGGATAATCTTGACCGCCGCGTAGATAGCTGCTTTCGATCTGAGAACATGATTGATGTCATGTTCGGTCAAAACTATATCTTCATCGATACCGGCTTTCTCCTGACTGACCAGCAGAAATTCCCGGTTGTCTTCGCTGCGCTGGCGCAGCCTGTCGGTCTCTATCTCTGTATTATAACGGCCGGAACGGTTCAGTATGCCATCTTTCTGCATGGATGCAATAAGATCGATGAGACCGGTTCCGCAAATTCCGACAGGTGCTTTATCCCCTATTGTTTTGACGATAGGTTCATAATCATCATCTATATAAATCTGCTCGATTGCTCCATCCATGGCTCTAACGCCGCTCTCGATGCCGCCGCCCTCAAAAGCAGGTCCTGCTGAAGCCGAGCAGGCTATCAGAAAATCGCTGTTGCCGACCACAACTTCACCGTTGGTACCTATATCTATCAGCATCGACATCTCTTCCTGCTCTGACAGCCCCGAAGAGAGCACGCCGGAAATTATATCACCACCTACAAAGCTACCTATGGCAGAAAAACTGTAAATGGGAGCGCGATCATGAACATCCAGATCGATCTCGCTGGCCCTGAGAGTAGGAGCCTGAGAAAAAGTCGGAGTGAAGGGTGAATGGCGGATGTGGTTGGGATCTATACCATACAGGGTATGAGTCATGGTGGTGTTGCCTGCTGTAATGATATATCTTATTTGATTCTTATCTATATCGGCTCGATCGCTCACTTTATCGATCAACTCGTTGATCGTTTCCACGACTGCTCTGTGAACTTCCTCTATACCACCTTCGTTCTTGCTGGCGTAATTTATCCGGGCTATTACATCATCACCATAGCGGGCCTGATGATTGTATTCGCCGGCTCGAGCCATCTCTCGACCTTCCTGAGGATCGAGCAGCGAAGCCACCATGGTGGTCGTGCCGATATCCACAGCCATTCCGTAATAATCCTCTGGACCGGGGGCGGAAAGTCCGGTGATCTTCTGATGGGTCAGCTGATCACAAAAATCCACCGTCACCTCCCAGTCATTGTCCCGCAGCAGACCGGCCAGTTGATCGAGCAGCCCGAGGGATATATCGTAAAATTCATCTCCATTTTCCTGCTGCAGCTCGCGCCGCAGACGCTCTAAATCACTGGTATTATCCTGCAAACTCGGCTCCGGAAGCTCCAGCAGCTGCCTTCGATAGAGAGGCTCGGATTTAATATCAAGATCTCGATCCAGCCTGTGTTCGAGATAGTCCTCTTCTCCCTCTCCCAGCAATATCTGCTGGCCTGATATAAGCGAAGAAGCCGGTATTTCAACCTGCAGATCGTCGGTTACTTTAAGCTGGCAGGCCAGAAAATAGCCGTTTTTCCGTTTTTCCGCCTCAAGCCTATCGCCAGCTTCGTACTCCAGACTATCTTCCGGAGAAGCTTTAACCTGACAGTTGCAGCAGGTCCCCTCTCCCCCGCATTCAGCTCTCAGCTGAATTTCATTATCCTGCAAAACCTCGAGCAAAAAGTCGCCTTTATCACAGATGAGCTGCTTGTCGCCGGGCATTACCTCGATAGTGCATTGTTCCGTCATTTTTTAAACTCCTTTCCACCTAAATCCTGCTAATAATGCTTTAAAATTTGTCCCCCACCGGCTGTTTTAACAGCCCTCCCCTTTTATGACACTGCAATAACGTATTTTGCACCCTCCCGGACGGAGCTTGTGGATAACCGCACAAAACCCCCAACTAATAGGTTACCGGTATACCTGCCTTTTTGTGTAATAAAACAGGTATACCGGAGATAAATTTCGGAATTCTATATAATTTTCTTATCTCTTATCTTGCTCACCTGGACTTCTGCAGTTCAGAGTCCGGCTGAAAACTACAAATTATTTGCTGCTGCGATAGGCACTCAGATAATCATCATTATATATGTGCTCGTTGAGCAGAATTTCAGCCGTAATGATCGCATCCATCAGTTCTTCATCCATGGGATTGACGATAGCCGTATCGACTCCGTGAGCTATGCACATAACCATGTAAGTGCGGTTGATAAGCTCATTATGCTTGGTATTTGAAGATATATTGCTGAGACCGACGTTAAAGTGAGGTAAAGGATCAGAAAGATTCTGCATCTGCTGCATGGCCTCCAGCAAAAATCCGGGCTGGGTCTGAGTAGCGCTCACAGGCAGGACGATAGGGTCGACAAAAAGATCATCGAAGTCAAAATCCAGATTTCTGGCCTTCATGACTATGTTGCCGGCCAGTGCAACTCGTTTTTGAGCATCGTTGGGCACGCCATCCTTATCCATCGTCAGAGCTATCAGCCCGGAATCATATTCCATAGCCATGTTCATGTAGGTATCGAGCTCTTCCATATCAGCCTGACAGGAGTTGATTATGGGGGGCTTTTCTACTCTCTCCAGACCGGCTTCAATAACCGGCTGACGGGGGCTGTCGATACAGATAGGAGCATCCACAGCCTCCTGTACGGCATCGATCAACCAGAGCATGGCCTCTTCCCGTTCGTGAGATGGTACCGAAGTTCCCACATTGACGTCCAGATAGTCCGCCCCGCATTCAACCTGTCTTTGGGCAAGATCCTTAATCACCTCTTCATCACGATCCTGAATTGCTTCTTCAACATCTGTAAACTGACCGTTGATTCTTTCCCCGATAATTATCATTTTTTTACCTCCCCGTTTTTAATACGACTTTATTATCTATCAAAACTCCTGCAGAACACGTCGGGCAGAAACAAAATCAATAAATCAGCAGTCCTGTATATATTCTGATGCTAAAATATGTCCTGCTGATCTATTCCCCTGGAGTCATCTGATCGATATAACTCTGAATATATTCTATCGCATCAGGATTGGCCATGGTCAGAATATCGGCCCCGGCCTGCAGATAGGCCACGGCGGTCGAGGTTTCCCAGGCTATTGTTCTCTCCTGCTGGCTGCCCCAGCTGGGTTCATCATCTGCCGACACTTTTACCTCTTTAGCCCGCTGAGTTTCCGGACCAATATCGGCTATGATGGGCATAGCCATCATCTCATCACCGCCGAGAGAAGAAATCCTGGTTCTTTCCATAATGCTGTATGCATATTCGATGCCGTAACCCAGGGCACCGTTGGTGGTGAATATGACTATTTTGTCGGTGGGAAAGCCCATATCCGACAGCAGAATATTTACCTGCTTGCATATGTTGATATCGATAGGCGATTCACCGATAATATTATGCCCATCGGCTATGGCGGTAGCGGCGATAGTCTTATAATTATCCTCGGTGACAGAACCTATCAGACACTGCTCGCCGGCCAGCGCCTGACTGACTTCGGGAAACATTTTGTTATCGGGTTCCTCATCACCGCTGCCCCAGATTATAAGAGGCAGATCGACTGCATCATTGATCGCAGTCGCCAGTTCGGCACATTCCTCGGGACTGGCCGGATCTTCTTCGGCCGCATGCTGGGTCAGACGCAAAGAGAGGAGGTCAACCCCCAGTTCTTCGGCTTTTTCAGCCCAGCTGACCGGATCCTCAATTACATCTCTGCCGATCGAGTCTTTGTAAATATCTGTCCACTTATCGGGCGCCTGATCGAAAATGTCCATGGCGATAACAGGCTCGCCCAGATCATCGGCCTCGTCATACATGAAGGGAAGTCCATCATGTCCGCCTACCTCGACGGCGTTCTCGCCTGTACCGATGGTGACCTTGTTTATCTTCTTGGGAAAACTCTCCTTTACTTTTTCCACTGCCATAATACATACCTCCTATGAGGTTGTTTTTTCCGAACCGCTTTGCTGCAGGCAGTCTTTCCTTGCCCGCTTGACCGCTGCTTCGGTAACATGAGCCGATCTATGAATGATATCTACAGAAGCCATGCAGGGATAGTATTGATGGGCGAGGCCGGCTTCCTGAGATGCCTCGTCAAGATCGGTACCGGTAATCTCACCGGCGACAAAATGACTGCCGCCGCAGGGTGAACTGCGTTCAACCTCGACTTTTCCCAGCCGGTTTTCCTGACAGTAAAATTCGAATTCAGGCCGGCCAAATTCCTCAGCAAAGCTTCTGATCAGTTTTTCATCGTAGCCAACTGGAGTCAATGAGCAGAAAGGCTCGGGCATAGCTACAGCCACATCCTGCTCTTCCAGCCTGTTTTTGATCTGTCGTTGAAGTCCTGCCGGCATACCCGTCTCGAAGTCGACAGGTATAAGAGCAGCCCTGGCCCCGGATTTAAAGCTGAGTTCCGGCACCAGCTGCCCCAGAGATCCGGCTTCGATCAGCGCCAGCATCAGATCTGTCCCGGGCATCTTCTCCGGCAGATGGTTTTCCGGTTCATCAATGACCGGAAGATTCAAAACCGGCATTTCGACCATATTTATCTTCCATTCCGCCGGAGCATTTTTCTTCAGAAATGAAGCCATTCTGCTGCCCCAGCCTCTATTGGTCTTCTGATAGATGATTGTCAGCTTCATGCCATCAGCTCATCCATCATCTCAGCCACGGCTCTGCGAGCCTGACTGTCCTGAGGAAGATCCAGCAGCGAACGCTGTTCCAGATTATAATCTAACAGCACCTTATCATCAGGTATAGTTCCGGCCAGCTTCAGATCGAGTTTATCTATCTCCTCCTGAAGCTTGGGATGAACGTCTTCTCGGGCCCGGTTGAGGACCAGATAGGTCGATTCAACATTTATCTCCAGATCCTTGACCAGCTCGTGGATTCTTCCTGCTGAACGCACACCGATGGGATTTTCATCGCTGATGATCAAAAGCAAATCTATATCACGGGTTGTCCGCCGGGAGATATGCTCCATTCCGGCTTCATTATCGAGCACCGCATATTCATAATTGGGCATTAACTCATCCATATAGGAGCGCAGGATATCGTTCACCGAGCAGTAACATCCCGGCCCTTCCGTTCTGCCCATTACCATCAAATCAAATCCGCTGTTTTCCGCCAGGGCGGTGGAAATTTGAAATTCTATATGCCGCCTTTTATCCATAGAAGCAGGTATATTTTCCCTGTCCCTCGATTCAGCCAGAATATCGCCCAGAGTAGATGGGATCTCGATATTCAGAGCTTCACTCAAGGTGGCGTTGGGGTCAGCGTCGACTGCCAGCACCGGCGTAAGCTCTCTTTCGACCAGTTCACCTATGACCAGGCTGGCTACGGTGGTCTTGCCGGTACCACCCTTACCTGCAACTGCTATATTGTAGGGCATTTATTTTCCTCCTGACCTTTGTTTTGGTTGGAGCGCCCGAAAAGAACTGCTATTCCTGGCCGTTCGGGCTGTAATCCCGCAGAAATCCGGGAATGCCGCTGGCCTCACGCGGTCCTACAACTACATCCCAGCCCGATTCAACCTCGAGCTCACCGCTCATCACTGCTACATGACCGGGTATAATTACCTCTTTGTGATCGATTTTATCTGTTAAATCGGTATCATTGAGCGCGTTGGCCGCTATCTCGGCGGTCAAATTCTCCGACGAGTAAGCGGTCAGCACCGATTGACCCTCGGTGTCTACGGTGACAATATAAGAAGGAACTCTGCTCGACTCCACCTCGGAAACCACCGTAAAGTAGGTGAGGGCAAAATTGGTAGTCATCAGGACGGGAGCGTTTTCGTCATGATCTTCGCCCACCTCGAAGACTTTGGCTTCGACTGTGGGTGGAACTCTGGGATCGGTGTAAATATTCT
Source organism: uncultured Halanaerobiaceae bacterium (assembly GCA_964436625.1). Lineage (GTDB taxonomy): Bacteria > Bacillota > Halanaerobiia > Halanaerobiales > Halarsenatibacteraceae > Halarsenatibacter. The sequence goes on from CAYTDP010000018.1 coordinate 11,884, forward strand.
GCCTTAGCACCGTGACGGGCAGAGCCTGCCATCTTCGGGCATCCTCGAGCAGAATTATGCCGGCATATTTGCAGACATAGGTGCAGGCTTCCATGAGAGTTTCATGAGCATCCTCCCCTGCGGCAAAAGCCATTGTGGGATATCCCAGAGGTCGGAAGTTATTCTCCAGAGCCTGACGTCTGATCTGAGTCTGATTCTGCACACCTGTGAGAGGATCACGGGCCCCGGGATCGAGTATCAGTTCTTCAGCTCCTGCTTCTTCGATCTTTTCTGTCAGCTCAGCCAGCTCTTCCAGACCGTCACCGCGGACTGCCAGAGGTATTTCATTTTCAGCTGCTATTTCAGCCATAGCCTCGCAGTTATCCTCGGTCGCAGCGTAGATGAGAGGTTTATCTTCCTTCAGCTCCTCGTTCTCATCCAGAGCTGTCTGAATGATCTCCGGATCTTCACTCATCAATACCGGTATCCTATCGCAAGCCTCGAGCACCTGACCCACAAAATCGGCATATTGATCAGCATCACCGCTCTCCTCATTGAGGCCGACCACCTCGAATTCGATCGTCTCACCTATTCTCTCGTAAGTCAGATCGTTATAACGTTCAAGTCTCTTTTCGAGCTCGTCTTCGGAAAGAGTATCGCTGAGCGTGCCGCCTATGCCGGGCTGGTTGTGAAAAGTTTCCTCATGACGAAACATAACTGTCTCCATTCCCAGCGGCAGCTCTCGATCACCTCTGCTGACCACCACTTCCTTGATAGGAGGTGCAGAGGCGCTGGCCAGCTCGGCTTTGGCTTCCTCTGAAACATCCGGACATTCATCGAGCGATACCTGTTTGTTAGCCAGCTGCATGGCAAAAGCAAGACAGGTAGGATGTCCGCACTTGCCACAGTTGGTTTGAGGCAGAAGTTCATAAATATCCATTGCAGATAGATCCATTTTTTGCATCCCTCCAGTTCTGTGCTTAATAATTGCTGTTTTTTATCTGTAATATCAGAATCGATACCACTTTTAGAGACTTATATATAATATGTTTGATGCCTGCAGCTTGAAACTTTAAAGTGAGTGTTCTTAAAATCGAGGTAATGGTGTAAAGCGGCCGTCCCGGAGGGGACAGCCGCCTATTATTTTACATCTCACATCATGGGCTCCAGTTCCAGAGCTGGATGGCCGGCTTCCTGCAGAAATTCGACGACTTCTTCCTCTGTGGTGGCTATTTCCTCATCGGCGATCATCTCGGTAAAGTTTTCGATGCCGTGTTTTTCCTCGACCTTTTCGTCGAGCAGCTCGCCTACATCTTCCTTGAGGGTTTTGGGCATCCATACTATACGGGGATGTCCGCCGTCGGCCGAGATGAACTTATCGCTGGTTATATAGAGCTTGGAAATGCCGATGAAACCAGGCGTCTGAACACCGCCGCCAACCTGACCTGCCATGGTGGAGAAGGTCATGCCGGCCGGGGTCATACCGTCGAATTCACGCGGAACTATCATGACTCCATTGGCAGTCGGCACCAGAGTGGCTATACACTCAAAACAGCCGCAGGAGGTCATCGGAGAATCCATCATCGAATAGGCGCTGAATTCCGTGAGATTGCCGCGCGATGCTTCTTCCAGATATTCGTTGACGCCCCGCCATTTTCCGTATTCTTCATCCAGACATTCACCTTTTTTGACCGGCTGGTTGGGTCCGGAAGGGATAATTTCGTAATTGGCCTTGGCATCGAGCCAGGTATAACCGCCGCAAAGTCCCGATCTCTCGGGTGTGATTATGCAGACGTGATCGGGCGCGAAACTCTGACAGAGAACACAGGAGTAAAAGGTATCGACCTCCTCATCGGTCATCTCCCTGATTCTGTCATCGCGCTCCTGATAGGCTTCACGGGCCAGCTCCCGTTTTTCCTCTACTTTTTCCTCTTCCGTGTAAAGTTTGACCTGGATTTTATCGGCAACAGCTCCGTACTCCTGGTGCAGACGAGCGTGGAGAACATCGCCGAGATGCTCGATGGTAAATCCTTCGGCCACGGCTTCCTGAGAAATTCTGATCCAGTTGATATCGCGCTGACCGTTGTGCCAGAGACCGGAAGCCTGGTTGCAATAGGTGTGAATCATTCTTTCCATAACCGGCTCGAAATCTTCCTGCATATCGCGGCCGTAGACATCAACCACTATACCCAGCGGCAGCTGAGTTCCTGGTTCGACATCGTCTACATCGGGTCCTTCCAGCGTAACTTTCCCATCTTCCACTGCATCGGAGTCGTCGAACATGCGCAGATATTCAAAAGAAGGGGTGCGCTGGCCGCCGAACTCCACGTGTACATCTTCCTTGCGAATTATCTGACCTTCAAAAGCGGGGCCGTAGGAAACGGGTACGGGCACTTCTTCTATTTCGACTTTCAGGCCGCGAACCTCGATGGCCTTCTGTACAATCTCGTCATAAATATCCTCTTCATCGGTCTGCTTGGGCATGGCCACCACGTGTTCATAGGTGCAGATACCGGTGGGCAGAATTTCCGGTATATCGGTATCGGCTACAGTTGGGAAGCCGAAATTGATGGCGCCGGCAGCCTGAGCATACTTCCTGTCATCGACTTCGTCCAGGGCGAGTACGAAAGCATAAGTTCTGTTCTTGTTATAGGTTAGATTGCGCCTATAATCGCCGGGCTCTACTCCGCCGAAGGCCATGGCAACCCTCGAAGCAAATCCGAGGGCGAAAACGGTGGCCGTGATATCTTTGCCGAAGGGAACCAGCCGCGTGTCCCAGCCCATCTGGACGCCTTCTTCTCGCAGCTGCTCGGCGAAGCTGACTCCTTCCGGGTTGGAGCCGCTCATGAAAACATAGAGGTTCTTTTCCTGAAGTTCCTTGGCTATATCGACCGCAGTCTCGTTATCCGGAGCAGCTCCGACTATAGCAGCAAAACCGGGAGCACTGCCGTCAACAAACTCGAGACCTCGTTTTCTGAACATGTTATCGTTGGCTGCTCCCAGCCAGAAATCATCGCCTTCCGGCGGGCAGTTCTCCTCCATATGATAGGGTACAGGCTCTTCCACATATTTCAAGCCTTCTATTACCTCGTCTGCGAAGAGTGTGGCCATACCCGCATCCAGCGTGTGGCCCAGATAGGGTGTCCAGAGCTCATCGCTGGGCTCTTCAGGCAGCAGCTGTTCTACATCTTCGAGCACCGTGTTGAGGCCGCCGACGGTGTCTATCTCTGTTCCGGTCATGGCATAATAGACCGGGAGAAAATATGCTGTATTGGGAAATTCTACTTTGGTTTCAGAATCGTATTCTTCTAAAGCCTGGTCGAGCTCCTCACGGGCCTCCTGGTAAACATCTTTTGCGCCTCTGATAGCAGCAGATGCAATTTTCTTTGACATTTACTTTACCTCCTTGCATTATTCAGCCAATTTTTCTGTTTTTTATTTGATTCTTTATTCCTGCATCTCTCTTCTCATGTCCATATCGAAGAGCACTCTCTCGGCACCTTCTCCGATGCCCAGCTCTTCCCGCTTTTTATCGATATGATCGATCATCTTGCCGGCCATCTCCGAAGGTGTCTCAGCCACATCCCAGGTGGCACCGTAAATGTCTTCGATTTCATCGAATAAATATTCGGTGAAGACCTCGCTGCCGACTGTGGGGAAGTCACCGCCGAATACGGTATAGACTCCGGAGGTTACAAAATAATGACCTATGGCGATGGCTTTCTCGCTCATCCACTCAGGAGCTGCACCTGCTACCGGCAGTTCGCTGACGTCATCACCGATGTTAAGCCGGCTGTTTTCCTGACCGACATTTACCATCTCGGCCAGAGCGTTGAGAATTCTGCTGTTATCTACACAGGCTCCGGCGTGCAGCACGGGAGGGATTCCGACTGCTTCGCAGACTTCGGCCAGCCCATCACCTGCTTTTTCGAGAGCAGTTTCCGGCTGCATGAGACCGGCTTTAGCACTGGCTATGGCAGCACAGCCTGTTTGAACTACCAGCACGTTGTTGGCTATCAGCTCTTCTACCATCGGCACGTGCATCTTATCTAGCGGCATGGCAGCGTTGTTGCAGCCTACCACTCCGGCCACGCCTCTTATCTTACCGTCTTTGATGTTGCTGTTTAAAGGCCAGTAAGAAGAGCGATAACTGCCGCCCAGCATGTATTTAATGAATTCGTGTGAAAATCCAGCCAGGGCCTTTTCGCTCTCCTCGGGAATGTTGACTCCTTCTCGTTTGGGGAAGTTATCTATGGCCGCTTTGAGCAGTTCCCGGGCGGACTCAAGCGGCTGGCTTTCATCAAACTCTATATGCTCCGCCATCGGCATTTTGGCTTTTTCGGTGGTGGTTACCAGTTTGGTATGGTAATCGGGCAGCATTCTCTCCAGCGACTGCATTATGCACTGAACATCGACCATCATCATATCGACAGCTCCAGTCGATATGGCCAGTTCCTGCTGCAGAAAGTTGCCTGCTACCGGAATTCCGTGTCTCTGGAGAAGCTCATTGGCGGTACAGCAGATACCGGAAATATTGATTCCTTCAGCGCCTTTTTCTCTGGCATATTCCTGAATTTCATCTTCCTGAGCAGCTATAGCGATCATCTCGGAGATCAATGGCTCATGTCCGTGCACAACAAGGTTGACCTTGTTCTCATCCAGAACACCCAGATTGGCATCGAACTTTACCGCATCTTTTTTGCCGCCTTTTTCTGGCTGGCCCGGGGTTCCGAAGAGAATATCCTGCAGCTCGGTAGCTATCATCGATCCTCCCCAGCCGTCAGCCAGAGCAGCTCTGGTGCCCTGTTTAAGAATGTTTTTGTAGTCCTGGTCAACCCCCATGGTCGAACGGTGCATGGCTTCTACATTCTCGATGTCTATTCCCCGGGGAACTACGCCGTTGCGGCGCCAGATATCCTTTCGCTTCTCCGGGGCCCGAGAAATAAACTCGAGCTCTCCTTCCTGGCTGCCAAAGCTGGCCACCGCTTTTTCTCCGACTTCGATTGCTATCTCATCTATATCGCGATCTTCGATCTCGACATCGAAAGTCCTGGCGACTTCTTTGAGCTTTTCTTCGTTTTTGATCTCATAACCGGGAGCTTCTCCTTTAGCCGCTTCCAGAAAAGTATGAGCTACTCCGCGGCCGTGATCGGAGTGAGCTGAACTGCCCCCGACTATCATCCGGACAAAATTGCGGGCAACTATCGTAGCAGCATCTGCACCACAGACGCCCTCTTCCTGACGACCGGGAATTATTCTGCAGGGGCCCATGTTACAAATTCTACAGCAAATACCCTCCGTGCCAAAATTGCACTGAGGCTTCTGCTGCTCATATCTGTCCCAGGCAGTGCTTACACCGCTATCCCGGGCATTTTCGAGAGCGGAGCGCGAAGCCATATCATCGGTCATTTCTTCATTATTTTTTTTCTCCTCTGACATTTTTGATAACCTCCTGATTGTCTGATTTTTGGTTCTGCTATACCTGTATACTTATGATGGGACTCTAGTGCTGGTCGCCAAAATTTTAACTGCCATTCCCGATCCTGGCCAGTTCTTCTCTAGAATTTTCTCACTATATTAAGGCGATCGGAAACTTATTATTCTGCAATCTCGCCGAAGAGGTCCTGTTTCTGAAAAATCCGGGCGATCTCATCTTCTAAAAGTTCTCTCTCATCTCCGGCAGAAAAACCCGAACGCAGCAGCTCTTCTTTGAAATCGATCACTCCCAGCAGATCCGGACCAAGCTCCTCCTCCAGCAGCGAACGTTCCTCCTCGCTTCTCACTTTGTTGGCGATAAACTCTATTCGGCCAACTCCGGCCTCCTCAGCCAGTCCCTGAATTGTCCTGGCCGTATCCACACTTATACTGCTGGGCTCCAGAACAATCAGCATAAGATCGACACCGGCCGAAGTGCCGCGGGTAAGATGCTCTATTCCAGCTCCCATGTCGAGCACAACTGCCTCGTCCCTGGTAAAGACCAAAGAGTTCATAATTGCTTTGAGAAAACTGTTTTCAGGACAATAACAGGAAGAGCTGGCCTTTTTGACTTCTCCCATCCTCAAAAAATTCAAACCATTCTGTCTGACAGCATATTCCTCCAGAACATCATCGACCTCAGGATTTAAAGTGTATAGCCCTCCCTTTTCTCCAACCTTTTCCTTGATGACCTCATCGAGTTCAACAAGCGGCTTTATCTGCTCCTCTATCCCGAGCATAGCAGCCAGATTGGCATCAGGATCGCTATCTATCGCGTAAACTTCGTAACCGTTTTCCTGCAGATATTTGGTGATACTGGCTGAAATGGTGGTCTTGCCCACGCCACCTTTACCTGATACTGCTATTTTCATTATTTCACTTCCCCGCTGAAAACACAGATTTTGTTAATTCGTTCACATTCATCAGCTAGCTCATCGGATTCTACTGCCCTGATCCGGTCAATGACCTCTTTAGCCGGTAACTTCCCGTCAAATCAGCTGTCTTTAGGATATCATTCCACTCCTTTGATGTAAAGTTATATTTAAAATTTCCTGAAAAAACACATATTTCTCTGTAAAAGAGCTAAAATAAGCATAGATAGCGGCAGCTAATCGACTTTAAAAGCATTTAAACCGTTTATCATACATCTTAAGGAGTTTGAAAATTATTTTTTTCACAGCAGCATTTGTTTGAAAAAATTGCTATGATTTAGTTTATTGCGGTTAAAAAATAACAGTTATTGAGCTGTCTTCCCTCTTTATTATTTCTTTATAAAACACCGTTTACCTGCTTACAAACTCTATTTGTCACTATAGAAAATATTGAAACTTGTCAAAAAACTAGTTCCAGAAAAACCTGCTGGTTCTTCTTGTTATCAGTTGAAGACAGGAAGATCCAGCCTGTTTAAGTTTCCTCAGATTCGGCCATCACTACCGCCGCTGAAAGCGAGATAAAACGCACGTCAGCAGAATCCGAACGCGAAGTAACCACTATCGGTTTACGGGTGCCTCCCAGAAGAGCTGCAAAGCGACCTCCACCCATGTATATAACGCTTTTTCCCAGAAGATTACCCGAATTGAGATCAGGAGTTATCAGAATATCGGCCCGCCCGGCCACTTCACCTTCTATACCTTTGATTCTGGCAGCTTCGGGAGAAAGTGCATTATCAAGAGCAAAAGGGCCATCCACTAAACCTCCTTCGATCTGCCCTCGATCAGCCATCTTGCTCAAGATAGCCGCTTCCTGAGTCGCGGGAATATTATCCCTGACTTTCTCAACTGCTGCCATCAAAGCCACTTTAGGCTGACTCCAGCCCAGCCTGCGGGCGGCATTTATGGCGTTTTGAATTATCTCTATCTTTTCAGAGAGCGATGGATTTATATTCATTCCGCCATCACTTATCAAAAATAAACGGTCGACGGCCGGAACTTCGGCCAGCACAATATGGCTTATCAATCTTTCCGTTTTCAGATCGTATTTCTCTCTCAAAATTTCTCTCATCAATCTCGAAGTGTCGACCAGGCCCTTCATCATAACATCGGCACTGCCATCAGCCAGCAGCTCGGTCGAACGACGGCAAATTTCAGCTTTGCCTTCAGCCGATATAATCCTCTCCTCATCCAATGAAAAACCTATACTTTCTGCTTCTCTCCTGATGAGATCTTTATCTCCCACCAGAATGGGATGGAGAATTTCCTCACTTTCTGCTTCAGCTACCGATTTTAAAACTTCTCTCCCACCTGCTCCGGCCACAACTACCGATTGAGTAATCTTTTTTCTGGCTTCATCCAGCAGCTCTTCTATCGAATTGATCAACTTAACTACCTCCCAGGTTTATATGCGGTTCTTCTTTCACATTCATCGTTTGCTATTCACCAGAATCGCGCGATAAAGGAAACAAATAAAAATATGCCCAGCCCCACCAGCGCAGCCTGAATTATCGGCCGCAGCAAAAAATGCCCACCCAAACTATAGGCCAGGGACAGTATTATTGAAGCTATCAATAAAAACCAGAGCAGCCCGGGGCCCTCCATTTCTAATCCTCCTGCTTAAGATCATATTTTTTGACAATCTTTTCTGCTTCCCGCTTGATCGAGGCAGCCAGCCAGGCAGGGGCGAGCACCCTTGCTCTGCTGCCAAAGCTTAAAATAGTTCTTTTAACCCACTCGTTGTTGGGCCAGCGGACAGTTACAAGAATTTCATCACCTCTTTCTTCGACTATGGCGGCCTCCGGAAGAAGTTTGCGAACCCGGGGCTCTGCCCGCCGGGAAAAAAGCAGATGACATATCATATGTTCAGCTTCTTTCTGGCGTTCTTCTGGAGTTTCATCCTCTTGAAGCCTGCCATAATCCCCTGAACTGGTGATCTCTTTCTTTCCGAGCTCATAAACTCCTATGTCAGCAAGCGCCAGATGCTCGTAGGTTTCCGTATCCTGAATGAAACCCGAAAGAAACCATTCCCGATCCTTAAAAATAAGATCGGCAGGCTCAACAGAATACCTGCTGAATCCTTCCTGCCGGTCGTGATATCCCAGCACAATAATTCTTTTTTCCTGTACAGCCCGATAAAAATCACGGAGCTTGGTCAGTCTCCGACTGGTATAACCGGAAGGTTCGATGGCAAATTCGGTCTTTTCTAGAAGGTTCCGGCCTCTTTTTTCCGGCATCGCCTCCTGGATAACCGCCATTGCCTCCGCAATATTCAGTTCGGCATCCTCTTCTTCAAGAGCGGCCAGATCATACAAAAGATCGATGAGCCCCCCAAGAGAGAGAAAGTCCCTGTTCAAATGAAAGCTTTCCAGCAGCGAATATCCTCCATCAGGACCGGGCTCAGCTATTACTGGTATATTCGAGTCATTGATAACTGCCATTTCCTTATATATCGTCCGCTCTGAAACCCCCAGCTCGCAGGCTAATTCGCGGGCTGTCAGTTTTTCATGATGAAGAAGTTTCAAAATTATCGCCAGCAGTCTATCGACAGACATCATTGCTCAACCTCCGCGATATTTGCCCCTCCTTATTCGGGAATGTCCTGACCGTAATAATTATAGTGGACTCTCTCATAGGATAAATCTTCAAGACGACGGGGCTCTTTATTCTCCTCTGGATGTCCCACCGCCAGAAAACAGGCCACTCGCAACTGTTCGGGCAGTCCCAGCAGTTCCCGGACGTACTTCTCCGAGCTCTTCCCGTCTTTATTTTGACGCCTCCTAATCTGCACCCAGCATGATCCCAGCTCCATACCGGCAGCTATATTGTGCATATTGGCTGCTGCGATGGCACAGTCTTCAATCCAGACATCACTGGCCCGCGGATCAGCTGCCACCACTATGGCCATTTCTGCTCCGGATACAAAATCAGATCCTTCCTCTTTGGCCGCAGCCAGATCTTCCAAAAGATTCGGGTCATCAACCAGCACAAACCTCCAGGGGCGGCTGCCCCGCGAGGTAGGCGAGAGCAAAGCCGCCTGAATTATCTGCTGAATATCCTCGCCTTCAACCTCTTTCCCGCTATAATTTCTTATGCTTCTTCTCTCTTTGAGCAAATCAAGATACATTTTATCAGACCCCCTCCGATAATAAAGATATAATATGTTGATGCGTCTGTGATAGTTTTTGATATAATCTTGAAGTAAGCAGGGTTTTAAAGGAGATAAAGGCAGCTGTATTTAATATGAAATACAGAGCCGCATTTTTTGATAGACCAGTATTCATTCATTATTACTATTCTGCATTGGTTACAGATCTCCTACCGAACAGCTTTTTTTAATTCATTTTTCGGGTTAATACCCGGCACAAGAAAGGAAGTAAGATCGCCATGGATATTACTTCGCTGCCGCTGCTCATACTCGGATTAAACCTGATATTCATCATAATTCTTATCTTCTTCGAAAGACGCGATCCTTCCAGCACCTGGGCCTGGGTCCTGATTCTGGCTTTGCTGCCGCTGGTGGGTTTTTTGGTCTATCTTTTTTTTGGTCTTTCGCCCCGCAAGTTCAGGTATTTTCAGAAAAAACAAAAACACGACCGCCAAAAAATGATAACTCTCAACGGCCGTGAATTTTTCGCTCCCGAAGATCAATCCGGAACCCGGGCCACTCTGGAAAAAAGCATTATCAAACTGGGTTTTAACAGTCGTGTTCCCTCGCTGGTGGGGAAAAATAATATTAAAATATATACTCATGGCGAGGATAAATTCAAAGATCTTTTCCAGGATCTGCGTCAGGCAGAAAAATTTATCCATATCAACTACTATGCCATCAACGGAGACTGGCTCGGCGAGGAATTATTCGACATTCTCACTCACAAAGCCAGCGAAGGAGTCGAGGTGAGACTCTTATACGACAGAATGGGCTGCCGCAATCTGCCCGACTATCTTCTGAAAAAACTGCGTTCAGCCGGGGGCAGAGCGGTAAAGTTCGCTCCATTTCTGGTAGACCTAAATTATCGGGATCACCGCAAAAATGCAATCATAGATGGTCAGCACGGATACATTGGAGGCATCAATGTGGGAATAGAATACGTGGGCGAGACTGATCGTTTTGGAGATTGGCGCGATACTCATCTGCGATTGAGCGGTGACAGCGTCGACAGCCTGCAGCACAGGTTTTTGCTCGACTGGAGTTTTGCCTCCGGAGAGGAACTGCTCGATGAGGAAGTTTATTTTCCCTCAAAAGAAGAAAAAGGGGAAGCCGAGGTTCAGATAGTGAGCAGTGGTCCCGATTCAGAAGCACAGGAGATAAAAACAATGTTTTTGCGGATGATTTATGGAGCATCAGACTCCATTTATATTCAGACACCTTATTTCATACCCGATGAGTCCATGCTGGAAGCACTCAAGGTGGCCTCTCAAACCGGAGTGGATGTGAAAATAATGATACCGGCGCAGCCCGATCATCCTTTTGTTTATGCAGCCAACAATTCTTTTGTGGGAGAAATGCTGGAAGCAGGTGCCCACTGCTTCCGTTACAGGAAAGGATTTTTGCACAGCAAAATGATGGTAATCGACGAAAGGATAGGAACTGTGGGAACAGCCAATATGGACGTCAGAAGTTTCAAACTGAACTTTGAAATCAACGCCTTTATTTATGATCAGGAAACTTCAACCGAACTGGCAGAAATATTCCGCCGCGATCTGGAGGATTCCATCGAGGTCACTCCCGAGCTTTATGCTTCCAGAAGCTGGAATATGAAATTTAAGGAATCTCTCTATAGACTGATAGCACCAGTGCTGTAAAGCAGATCAATCCCGGCCAAATATACTGCTGTCGAGCCTGTGTCTTCCGTAAACCCAGCCGGCGGCAAAAGAAACCAGAAGATCAGCTGCATCCAGCAGCAGTTCGGGAATGGCAAGCCGGGTAAGAACGGTCATCAAAAAAGACCCCACCAGCAAAACAGCAACTGCATGCAGAATAGCCCTGAGATGGCTCACCCGCGTCCGGGCGTAAAAACGAGCCAGCAGCATGCCGGAAAGCACAGCTACTACCCTCAGAATAACCTCCGCGCTCAAAAATTCCATCTGTCTCCTCCTTCCAGCCCTCCACAGCACACAGGCAGCCGTCCAGGCTTAATTATAGGTGCCAGAAACTCCATCCAGCTCTCTTTCGCCGGTATCGCCCTCAAGTTCAACCACCATCTGCACCGGCAAAGCTACGATCATCTCCCCTGGCTCTTCTATCCAGCCCATATCGACATGAATGGGGAGAGGTACGACGTCCTTTTCCAGACGCTTCAACCTGACCCGGCTGCCGTCGTGCTCAAGTCGGGCTACATACTCTTCACTTTCCCAGCTGAATTCGATCTTCTGCACTCCCGATTCCTGATAGGGATGTTCCTGACGCAAAATCTCTTCGCCCCCCTGCTCTATGACCAGCTGCAGGTCACCATACTCTTCGGAAGTATATAGAAGGGGAAAAATTATACCGGCCAGGGATAGAACTACTATCACTACCACCAGCACGATATCCGTCCTGGTCATCTTTTCTAAAACTTTGCTGAGAACATTCACAAACTTACACCACCTCTAAAAGGGTGCTGGCTTTAGCCCCTGGCACTATTTAATATGGTTCTTCTTGTTATCAGTTGATAAATATCGTATAAGATCACTATCATGATAATAATGGCTGGAAGATATAAAGCGAAGTGATACTCGAAATTTTTTAAAGTTCGGGTCAGTTCCCTGGCCAAAAAATAGTGCCCCCGGCTCAGGATGTGCCGGGCTGAGCGAGAGCTCAGGGAAGAGCTCTCGCGAAGGAAGCACAATTTTTTGGCCGAAAACTAAGCTTAAAACAGAAAAATTTCATTGTGAACGAAGCTTTATATCTTCCAGTATAACTAAATAAGCATTTTGACGCACCTGTCTACCAACTGAAGACAAGAAGATCCAAATTTATTTGTCTCTGATTTGGCAATTTTCCTGTGATATCTTTCCAAACCAGATATAGAAATTTTATCTTCTTGTTTAAATATTTCAATATAGCATTTTATTGTCCTTCAATGAAGGCTTATCCGAGGACGAATTACACCTTGATATTCACTGCCTGCTTGACATATAATACATATAGTATTGAGCTGAAATATCGTCTTAAAATAACGAGGAGTGATTTCTTTGCGAAGAACCGCTGAATCAGTATCTGCCGGACATCCTGATAAAATATGCGATAGAATTTCTGATGCTATTCTCGATGATATAATCAGATACGACTCCGGTGAGCCGAGAGTAGCCTGCGAAACGATGGCCAATACCGGCATGGTCATTATCGCTGGAGAGATAACCACAGACTGTTATGTCGATATTCATTCTATTGTGAGAAGAGAGCTCAAAAATTTGGGATACGTGGAGGACGGTCACTCGCTGGGATTTAGAGCTGATGATGTGGCTGTGCTGCCCTCGATAGATGAACAGTCTCCCGATATAGCTTCGGGAGTGGGGCAGGAAGAAACCGGAGAGCTGGGGGCTGGAGATCAGGGAATTATGGTTGGTTATGCGGTGCGCGACTCAGAGGATTACATGCCGCTGCCAGCTCACCTTTCTCATAAGCTTATCAAGACCGTCCAGGATATAAGAAAATCCGATGAGATCAATTATTTAAAGCCGGACGGCAAATGTCAGGTCACCGTTGAATATGATCCTGATTCCCGCAGACCCAAAGCAGTGACGGATGTGGTGATTTCCGCCCAGCATGATAAGGGTTATCTCGATGAATGGCGGCAGGATGCCCGGGGAATTATCGCGGATGTCATGGGGGAATATCTGGCTGATGATCCCACCCTGCATATCAATCCGGCCGGCAGCTTCATTATCGGGTCTGCCAAGGCTGATGCCGGTTTGACGGGTAGAAAAATAGTGGTCGATCAATACGGGCCTTCGGTGCCGGTGGGTGGCGGCGCTTTCAGCGGCAAAGACCCCACCAAGGTCGACCGCTCAGGAGCTTACGCTGCTCGTTATCTGGCCAAAAATATTCTCCATGCTTATCCGCAGCTGCACTCCTGCCAGGTGGAAATATCTTACGCCATCGGAGTTGCCGAACCTGTAGCAATTAATTTTGATTTTGAACCGGCTGATGTCGAGATGCCTGCGGATCTGGACGAGAAAATTTTGAGCTATATAGATCTTTCTCCCCGGGGGATTATCGATTACTTCAATTTATTCCGTCCGATCTACAAGCAGTACTGCACCTACGGGCATTTTGGCACGGTGCTGGAGGATGACTCATCCCCAATACCGCCCTGGGAAAAGCTCGATCTGGCCCGGGAGCTGATGGACTGAGCTAAAACATGGGTAGAATATAATTGCCCTGCAAATTCAATTTTCGTCTTATTGCCGCCAGCATGGCTTGGTTTTGAGATGTATTCTGGTGCTGGCGGCTTTTAGTTAACTTCTTTATTGTTTGTCTCCTTTTCAGACCCCGTTAATTCCTCTGCTTTGTAGGAACTTCTGACAAAAGTCCCGGAAGCGACTCCTTCAAATCCGAGTTTTTGAGCTATTTTTTCATATTCATCAAATTTTTCTGGAGGGATGAACTCCTGGACTTCAGCGTGCTCATCCGAAGGAGAAAGATATTGACCGATGGTTACTATTTCCACCCCGGCTTCTTTGAGATCTTTCAAAACAGAAATCACCTCTTCCTTGCTCTCCCCTAAACCCACCATGAGTCCTGATTTTACTTTAACCTCCGATATATTTTCAGCAGCGTAATTTAAAACCTCAAGTGACCGGGAATAGACCGCTTGAGGTCTTATCTCGTCGTATAACCCAGGCACCGTCTCCACATTATGAGCGAATACATCCATTTTGATTTTTTTCAACCTTTTCAAAATATCTTTTTCACCCAGAAAATCAGGTGTCAGAATTTCTACATTGACTTCAGGAGTGGTCTTTTTTATAATATTTACTGTTTTCCTGAATTGCTCTATTCCCCCATCGGGCAGATCATCCCGGGTAACTGAGGTCAAAACTACATATTTCAGATTCAAAGCTTTGACCGCTTCCGCTATTTTTTGAGGCTCTTTCGGATCAACAGGCTCGGGGGTGCTGCTGGAAACTGCACAGAATTTGCAGCTGCGGGTACAGTTTTTTCCTGAGATCATGAATGTGGCGGTTTCACGGGAAAAACATTCGCCAATATTTGGACAATCTGCTTCCTGGCAGACAGTGTTAATATCCAGATCTTTTAAAATGCCTCCAACTTTTTTTCTTTGCTCATGGGGAGGAACACTCTTCGTTATCCATTCCGGTATTTCTTTTTTCAACTTTGTCCACCTCCAGGTCAAATATGCTGCAAAAGTGTTTGGCCAGATTAGTTTTTAGTTCTTCCCGGGAAATTTTTAAATCCGGGCGTTCTTTTTTTAGAGATGTAACGCCTTTATCTGTGATTCCGCAGGGGTTTATCAGCTCAAAATGCTTCATATTGGGGTCTATATTGAAGGCGAAACCGTGAAATGAAATCCACCTTTTAGCGCCGATTCCGATTGCAGTTATTTTATTATTTTCAACCCAGACCCCGGTTTCGCCCTCGATCCTCTTTCCCTTTATTCCAAACTCCTCTTTTAGCAGTCTCAAAAACACCTCTTCATATTTTCTCATTAGCCAGTGGAGATCTTTCTTTAAATTTGCCAGCTTCAAAATGGGATAGCCGACCAGCTGTCCGGGACCGTGATAGGTTATATCTCCTCCGCGATTAATTTTCTGGAATTCGATGCCTCTGGACTCCAGCTCCTCTCGGGAGACTAAGAGATTGTTTTCATCACCGCTTCTTCCCAGAGTTATAACTGGATAATGTTCTGTCAATATGAGGGTGTCTTTTATTTTTTGTTCCCGCCTTTTTTTGATCATTTCCAGCTGTACATCAAAAGCTTCTTTGAAATGAGTTCTGCCGTAATCCAGAATATTAATTTTTCGGGACATATTTGCTTTCAGGCTCCCTTTTTATTTTGTTAAGCAATTATAACACACTGATTGAATTTAATAAATTAGAACCATGACTAATTATAATAAGTTGAAAGTGGATTGACAAAGTAAAAGCATTTTGCTATTATATCAATACAAAAGTTAAGCTATTAACAGATGTAAAATATGGTCAATTGGGATGTGGTTTCCGATTTCAAATTATCAGCTAAAATTTAAAGCTGCTAAATATTACTATGAGAAAGATCTGACCCAGCAGGAAATAGCCGATAAAATGAATGTTTCCAGGCCTACTGTTTCCAACCTGTTGTCTCAGGCAAGGGAAGAGGGAATAGTCAAAATAGAAATAGAGGATATCAGGAAAGATGGGCAGTTGATTGAAGCTGAAAAAAAGATTGAAGATTTGTACGGTTTGGATGAGGTAAAAATAGCTAAATGCCAGAGCCAGGCCGCTCTTTTGGACTGCATCGGTCAGAAAGCTGCTGAATATTTCGATCGTGTGGTTGAGCATCAGATGAAAGTTGGGGTTTCCTGGGGTAGAACTCTGAGTTCTATGATGAAGCATCTTCCCGGCCGCAGAGAAGATATGGAGCTGGAGGTCGTCACGCTGGCTGGAGGTTCTGGAGATTCGAGCTCTGAGGTACATTGCAATATTTTGGCCGATAAGATAATAGAAAATTATGGGGGGGCAGGTTACTATCTGTATGCTCCGGTTATTGTAGATAATGAAGATGTCTGCCGGGCTCTTTTGAGCAATCAGGAAACTCAAAAAATTTTGGAAAAAGCTAAAAATGTTGATCTCGCTATTGTTGGCATAGGTTCTCCTATAGAGTCTTCAAATTTGCTGAAAACCGGTTATTTTCAGGAGGAAGAAGTCAAAGAAGTGAGAAAAAAAGGGGCTATTGGAGATATCTGTTCCAGGTTTTTCGATGAGGAAGGAAATTCTTGTGATTTGAGTATAAATAGAAGGGCTATTGGCATTACGCTTGATGATTTAAGAAAAATTAATTGTGTTGTCGGTGTTGCCGGGGGGAAAGAAAAAATTGAATCTATCAAAGCTGCTATGCTGGGGGATTATATCGATGTTCTGATAACTGACGCCATAACAGCTGAAAATATATAATTTGCGACCTCTTCATGATGAACTGGAGTAAAATTTTTAGTACATCTTTAGCTAACAATTTAATCACACTTATAAAAATAGGTTCTTCTTGTTATCCGTTGATGGATATCGTCTAAGATCACTTAAAGCAGAAAAAATTTCATTGTGAACGAAGCTTTATATCTTCCAGTATAACTAAATACGTTTTTATGACACCCTCATTTACCAACTGAAGACAAGAATATCCTAAAAATGGGAGGTTTTCGAATATGAATGTTAGCCAGGAAGAATTGCTATCGATGTATGAGGATATGATCACCATCAGAGAATTTGAAAGACAGGTGGATAAGTTCATCAAAAGAGGTGAAATTACGGGAACCACCCACCTTTATATCGGTGAAGAAGCAATTGCCGTTGGTGCCTGCTCGGCTCTGAAAGATGATGATTATATTACCAGCACTCATCGCGGTCACGGACACTGTCTGGCCAAGGGAGCCAATGTAAATGAAATGATGGCTGAACTCTTCGGCAGAAAGTCGGGTATATGCAAGGGAAGAGGAGGTTCTCTGCATATTTGCGATATGTCCACCCACAATTTGGGAGCCAATGGCATAGTTGGTAGTGGCATACCCATAGCGGTCGGGGCCGGTCTGACGATGAAAATGAAGGAAAGAGATGAGGTGGTTCTGGCCTTTTTTGGTGATGGAGCTATTAACAGAGGTGCTTTTCATGAATCAGTTAATCTCGCTTCAATCTGGGATCTGCCGGTAATTTTCCTGTGTGAGAACAACCAGTACGGTATGTCGGTATCAATAGATTATGCTGCCAGCCCCGACGATCTTTCGGTTAGAGCTGAAGCCTATGATATTCCCGGCGAGACCATAGATGGCAATGACATAGAAACTGTATATGATGCTGTTAAAGAATCTGCTGAGAGGGCCAGAGATGGTCAGGGACCTTCTCTTCTGGTGGCAGAGACTTACAGATATAAAGGCCATTCCAAAAGCGATAATCGAGCCTATCGCACCGAGGAAGAAGAACAGAGATGGAAAGACAAAGATCCGATCGATAGATTTGAAAAATATCTAAAAGAACAGGGGTTTGAGGAAGAGAAATTTGAGGAAATAAGAGATAAGGTTGACGAAAAAATAGAGAACGCCGTTGAATTTTCTCGAGAGAGCGAATTTCCTTCTGAAGATGATATAGATAAATATGTATATGCAGATGAGGGGGTAAACTAAAATGAGAGAAATTACTGGTCGTGAAGCTGTCGCAGAAGCCCTGTGGGAGGAGATGAAAAGAGATGAAGACGTATTTCTCCTGGGGGAAGATATAGGAGTTTATGGAGGAGCTTTCGGAGTTACGCAGGGATTTTTAGATGAGTTCGGAGAAGAAAGGGTAAGAGAAACCCCTATATCTGAGGAAGCTATAACAGGGGCCTGTGTGGGGGCAGCTCAGACCGGTATGCGGCCTGTGGGTGAAATAATGTTTATGGACTTTTTAACAATCGCCAGTGAGCAGCTTGCCAATCAGGCTGCCAAGATTCGTTACATGTTCGGCGGCCAGACAGAAATTCCCATGGTATTGAGAACTCCAGCAGGCGCAGCTGAGGCTGGAGCTCAACATACTCAAAGCCTGGAATCCATGTTCGCTCATATACCGGGCCTGGTGGTCGTCATGCCTTCCACCCCCCATGATTTAAAGGGTTTGCTTAAAGCTTCCATAAGATCTGATGACCCTGTGCTTTTTGTTGAACACAAAAAAGGTTATAATGAAAAAGGTGAAGTTCCGGAAGATGAATATGTGCTCGAACTTGCTGAGGCTGATGTGAAAAGGGAAGGCTCCGATGTTACCATAGTTGCGACTTCTCATCAGGTATTCAATGCACTTGAGGCGGCTGAAAACTTGGGTGAAGAGGGTATCGATGCGGAAGTTATCGATCCCAGAACCCTTTCTCCTCTGGATACTGACACAATAGTAAATTCTGTTGCTAAAACAGGTCGGGCTGTGATTGTACATGAAGCCTATGAATTTAACGGTATAGGGGCCGAAATTTCTGCTCAAATAGTGGACAGCGCTGCGTTTGATTATCTGGACGCTCCCATAAAAAGAGTGGCGGGTGATAATACTCCGGTACCTTTTTCTCCTGTGCTGGAATCTGAGTTCGTCCCTGATGTGGGCGAAATTGAGGAAGCTGCAAAAGAAGTTACCTATCGCAATGTTTAGCATCAACTGGAGGTGAATTAATTGGCCACAGAAGTAATAATGCCCAAGCTCGGCACCACAATGGAAGAAGGAGAGATCTCCTCCTGGCATGTGGAAGAAGGCGGGGAGATAAAAGAAGGGGAGACCCTTCTGGAAGTGGTTACAGATAAAGCCAATATGGAAGTCGATGCTCCTGCAGACGGTGTGCTTTTGAAAAAACTGTATGAACCCGGTGATATTGTTGCGGTTACCGAAACTATAGCAGTGATTGGCGAGGAAAATGAGGATCCTGACGCTTTTCTTGAAGAACTGGGAGTTGAAGCCGAAGATGAAAGTGAGCAGGAGGAAGATTTTCAGCCTGAAGATGAGACAGAAGAAGTAACTTTTCAAGCTGAAGACGATGCTGTAGTGAGCGATGAGAAAATTAAAGCCACCCCCGCGGCCAGGAGGGCTGCTCGCGAAGCAGAGGTGGATCTGGCCGAGATAACCGGCGCAGGTCCCGGGGGAAGGATTATCGAAATTGATGTTGAGGAACATGTAAAGTCTCAGCGCGTGAAAGCAACACCCGTGGCAGAAAACATAGCTGCGGAAAGAGGTGTTTCTCTGGAAGCAGTTGCTTCCTACACGGAGGGAAGAGTTGAAAAATCTGATGTGTTAGAATATATAGAAGAGCAGGAAAAAGAAGCAGCAGCTGCTGTCGGAGAAGCGGCTGAAGAGGTAGAAAAAGAAAAGTTGACAGGTATAAAGAAATCGGGAGCGGAGAGGGTCTCCACGAGCTGGAAAGAGATACCTCATGTAACTCTGAATACAGAGCTGGACGTCTCTTCTTCGCTGGAAATGATAGAAAAGCTCGACAGCTCGCTGGAAGATAACAGCCTTTCCATAACAGATTTCATAGTTAAAGTTGTAGGTAAGGCTCTGCAGGATTTTCCTCAGGTTAACGCTCATCTCAAAGGAGATGAGATCATCTACAGCGAGAAGACAAATGTCGGGCTGGCTGTCGATGTAGAAGGTAAATTGATGGTCCCGGTTATAAAGAATGCGGGAAAGAAAGGATTGAAAGAAATAAACGCGGATAAAAATCGGCTGGCCGAAAAGGCCCGTGAATATAAGCTTGATGAGGATCAATTGTCCGGGAGCAATATTACTGTAACCAATTTGGGCATGTACGAAATTGATGATTTCTCACCGATAATAAATTATCCTGCCAGCTGTATTCTGGGCGTGGGCAGAATCAGGGAAAAGCCGGCCGCTGTCGATGGAGAAATTGAGATTAGACCTCAGATGAAATTAAGCCTTTCTTTTGATCATCGCCTGGTTAATGGTGCCCCTGCTGCTCAATTCCTGAAGCATGTCAAGAATATGATAGAAGAACCGGAAAAGTTGATGCTGTAAATCTGGTATAGTATCTCTGGTTAAGTATTTACGGGAGGTGGACAATTTGCAGGCTGATGTAACTGTGATAGGGGGTGGCCCTGGAGGTTACGTGGCCGCTATCAGGGCCGCTCAAAAAGGGGCCAGTGTTGTACTTGTAGAGGATGAAGATGTTGGGGGAGTCTGCCTGAATCATGGCTGTATTCCCACAAAGGCCTTGAAAAGAAGTGCAGAAACTGTAAGAGAGATTAAAAGAAGTGGTGATATTGGGGTAGAGGTCGATAATTTCGCTATAAACTTCTCGAAAATGGCGGATAGAAAGGATAGAATTGTTCGTAGATTGACCGGGGGAGTTGAACACCTGCTGAAAACCAATGGAGTTGAAACGATAAATGGAGAAGGTCAAATAACTCAAAATAAAGAGGTTCTGGTCAGAAATGATGAAGGTAATGCAAAAATAGAATCCGAGCACATCATTATCAGCACCGGTTCTAAGCCGCTGCTTCCCGGTTTTGCTGACTTAAAAAAGGAAGGAATTGTTACCAGCAGAGAGTTATTACAGACTGGAACCCTGCCGGATTCGCTGGCAGTTGTCGGAGGAGGCTATATAGGGGTGGAATTTGCCTCCATATTTTCCGAACTGGGGGTGGAAGTGCATCTGATAGAAATGCTCCCCGGACTTATGCCCAATATGGACCAGGACCTTTCTGACAGTATTGAGGATGTTCTTTCTGAAAAACTTGTCACTCTAGCGACCGAAACTACAGTGGAGTCTATCGCCGGCGAAGGTGAAAATTTAGTTTTGAATTTGAGCAATGAAGAAAATCTTACAGTGCAGAAAGTTCTTATGGCCACCGGAAGAGAGCCCAACCCGCCTGTAATATCAGACAAATTGAATATAAATTTTGATGAGCAGGGAGCCATCAAAACTAATAGGTATCTGCAGACTGATGAAGATAATATTTATGCGATCGGAGATGTTAATGGCAAATATCAGCTTGCTCATGTCGCCTCTCATGAAGGTCTGACCGCTGTAGCCAATATTTTTGACCAGCAGGAAAAGATGAACTATGACAGCGTTCCCGCTGTGGTTTTTAGCTCTCCGGAAATTTCAAGCGTGGGTATGACGGAAAAAGAAGCTGAAAAGAAAACTGAGATTGAGGTGGGCAGATTTCCCTACCGGGCAAATGGAAAGGCTCTGGCCGATGAGGAAAGTGATGGTTTTGTCAAGGTTATCGCTGATAAAAAATGGGATGAAATTTTAGGCATACATGTTTTTGGTCACAGGGCATCGACCATGATTGCGGAAGGATCCCTGGCCTTAAAGCTGGAGTGCACCTCCGCCGAACTCGCGAAAACGATACATGCGCATCCAACCCTGCCTGAAATGATCATGGAGGCTGCTGAAGATGTAAAGGGAGCTGCTATTCACAAACTCTAATTTGTTCGGCCCGGGAGGAAATATTTTATGGATAAAATTGATACGAGTCTTTACTGTGTTTCATGTGATGATGAAACTTCTCATCAGGTTATATATCTGGATGATGAGATAAGAATGATTAAATGTCATGAATGCAGCGAGACTTTTGGTATAGATCGAAAAAAGTTGCTGGAATTATATGCCCAGGATACTGTCAGGGAAATTTTAACCAAACCCCTAAGATTAAAAGAAGAGCTGAACAATGAAGGCCCTAAAATTGTCTTTAGCCTGCCGGGAAGAATTTTAAGCAAGCCTTACAGAGTGATGAAAGAGATCTTTGAGCTGCTGGAATAATAACTTAACAGAACTATTAAAAATGGTGGGAGGATTGAATTATGCCTGAATCGGAAATTAAAATAACCAATGAAACCGGTTTGCATGCTAGACCTGCTTCTCAGTTTGTCAACAAAGCGCAGGAATACGAAGCTGAAATATTTATAGAAAGGGTAGACGATCCTGAAGAAAACGCCAATGCTAAAAGTATCATGGATGTTATGAGTATGGGAGCAGCAAAAGGTACGGAGATCATTATAAAAACAGAGGGGGAAGACGAAGATAAGGCTTTAGAAGAGCTAAAAGAATTCATTGAAAATTTAAGCAATGAGGAGTCTTAATTTCGGGCGGTGATCAGCCGCTGGAAGGAGGTTATTTTATGGATATAGAAGGGATTGCGGCTTCTCCGGGAATTGCCATAGGTCCGGCCAGAAAACTGAAAAAAAAAGATGTAGATTTTACAGAGCGTGATATTTCTGAAAATGAGACGAAGGAAGAGATAAAAAGTCTTGAATCTGCACTGGAAAAAGCAGAGGAGCAGCTGCAAGAGATAAAAGAAAATATCGAAAAAAGGGCGGGCAAAGAAGAAGCGGAGATAATTTCCGCTCATCAGATGATACTTCAGGATCCAGAGTTAATACCAAAAATAAAGGACACTATCAAAAATGATCTGGTGAATGCTGAGGCTGCAGTCGCTCGCAGGATGGACGAATACGCGAAGATTTTTGCGGATATGGACGATGATTATATGAAAGCTAGAGAAGAGGATATTCTGGATGTCAGGAATAGAATAATTAAAATTCTAACTGGTGCGGAGGAAATTGAACTGAATTTTAGCGATCTGGAAGATGTGATTCTGGTTGCAGAGGAACTAGCACCTTCCGACACAGCTGGCCTCGATACTGACAAAATAAAAGCATTTGTGACAGCCGGAGGTTCGCGCACGTCTCACTCGGCCATCATGGCACGATCTATGGGAGTGCCGGCTGTGGTGGGAATAGGAGAAAAAATAGAAGAGATAGAGACCGGTATGAAAATAATAGTCGATGGAAGAGATGGCAATTTAAAGGTGGCTCCAGAGGAGGAAGTTATAGATTATTATCGGAGCGAAAAGAAAAAAGAAGCTGAACTTAAAGACAGACTGGAAAAATACAAAAATAAAAAAGCTGAAACAAAAGATGAAGTGGAACTCGAAGTTGCCGGCAACATCGGTAATCCAGAAGAGGCGTCAGCTGTACTGGAAGAGGGTGGAGAAGGAATTGGATTATTCAGAACTGAATTTCTGTATATGGAAAGAGAAGATCTGCCCGATGAAGAGGAGCAGTATCAGGCCTACCGAAAGGCAGCTGAAAAGATGAATGGCAGACCCGTAGTGATCAGAACGCTGGATATTGGCGGAGATAAGAATCTGCCCTATCTGGACTTGCCTGATGAATTGAATCCTTTTTTGGGGTTTAGGGCTATCAGGTTCTGCCTGGAAGAGGAAAATATTTTCAAAACGCAGCTGAAGGCCTTGCTGCGGGCTGCTGCTCACGGTGATGTGCGGATAATGTATCCCCTCATTTCTACAATAGAAGAAATTAGAGCGGCCAACGAAATTCTTTCCAGAGCTCGAAAGGAGCTTGAGGAGGATGAGGTCGATTTTGGGAATCCTCAGGTGGGTATAATGGTCGAGGTGCCTGCCGCTGCTGTGAATGCTTCAGCTCTGGCTAAAGAGGTGGATTTCTTCAGCATCGGGACCAATGACCTCATTCAATACACAATGGCGGTAGACAGAATGAATTCTCAAATAGCGGATCTTCACAACCCCTATCATCCCGCAGTGCTCAGCTTAATCAAGCAAACCATAGAAGCGGGACATTCTGAGGATATCTGGGTGGGGATGTGCGGAGAAGCTGCTGGAGATGAGCTGCTTTTCCCCTTTCTTTTGGGGGCGGGGCTTGATGAATTCAGCATGAGCCCGGTTTCTATTACGAGAATAAAATATTTGATGGAAAAGTGGTCTATCAGTGAGGCGGAAAAAGTGGTGGATGAAGTTTTGAGCAAGGCCAGCGATCTTGAAGTCAAGAACTATTTACAGAAATTATATGATGAGAAAATGCAGCTGATTTAATCACATTTTGTTCTAAAAAAATTTTGAGATATTTGCTGAATAAAATGCTATATTTAAGTCGCGCAGGCCTCCTGAGAAAGTGCCTTTAAAGGTCCTGCGCAATTTTTTTTTGGTTCTTCTTGTTATCAGTTGATAGATATCGTATAAGATCACTATCATGACAATAATGGCTGGAAGATATAAAGCGAAGTGATACTCGAAATTTTTTAAAGTTCGGGTCAGTTCCCTGGCCGAAAACTAAGCTTAAAGCAAATAAAAATTTCATTGTGAACGAAGCTTTAT
>CAYTDP010000019.1:0-35973 GCA_964436625.1 uncultured Halanaerobiaceae bacterium
ACTAAATAAGTATTTTTGGCGCACCTGTTTACCAACTGAAGACAAGAAGATCCTTAAACTTCGTGCTTATATTAAATTCTGCATATTGAAAAAATTTCCTGCAAAAATTACTCTATCTTGCCAAACTAAAATTTTCTCAAATTTTTTTGCGGCAGCACTGCCTGATGTAAAAATTAAATTTATAATTTATGCAGGCATTTGCATAGAAATATACAATACTAATAAATGATGAAAAACTTAATATCTTTTTTAGTCTTCGAGCTGTAAAAACCAATAAAATGGTTTTGCAGCCGACAGGGTATGAAGGGAAACTTTCATGCCTCCCAAATAAGGAAAGGAGACATTACTCCATCCAGGTGTCTCCGGACACCTTTTTTTGTTTGGCTTGAAATTTGGTTTAAATTGTCATACAGGAGGGTTAATCATATGGAAATCATTGGTTTAACAGGTTCTGCAGGAGAGGGTGGAAAAACAGATCTGGGTTTGATGATACTGGAAAATATTCGCAGGAAAACTGGAGTGTTAAAGGGAAGAGTAAATAAAGATTTTTCCAGAATTGTGACTGAAGATTCTCAGATTATGAGAGCAGAGTCGCCAGGAATATCACCATATTTGGGCTCTGATGCTGAAAATGTGGTCTTACTTCAATCTTCTCCTGCTGATTTAAAATCTGCTATAGATGAAGCCTATAGGTACTTTAGTGATTTAGATTATCTGCTTGTTGAAGGGGACCGGTTGATCCTTTCTCTGGATCCAGGGTTAATAATACAGATAATGGAAGAAGGAGCTGAAAACGAAAGTCTTCCGGAAGTAAAGCAAAATTCTGATTTGATTGTAAAAAATTATGAAATATACAGGAGCACTGATTTGAATGATATAAATATTGAACTTCCTTCCGATGAGATCTCCTGCTATAGAGCTCAGCTTATTAGTGATCTGCTGGGGCGCGGGTACGGCGAATTTGGAAGAAAGTTAAATCGAGAAGGGATTCAGGTTAGAAGATGTCAGCTGGGTTTATTCAAATAAACACCTAATACGCAAAATGATAAGAAAGGAAGATTAACCAATGAACTCAGAGTTTCTCGACCTAATAAATCTTAAGGATTTTGAAGAAAATCTTTCTGGCCTGGCTTCTGATTTGAAAACTGGATCCAGTTTTATTTCAATACATGAGGCTGTTGATAAATTTTTAGCTTCCAATATATACGCACCCGAGTCGTTACCGCCTTTCACCCGATCTGCTGTCGATGGTTATGCTGTCAGAGCCCGGGATACATTTGGAGCCAGCGAGATTCAGCCGGCTTTATTTGAAATAATAGGGGAAGTATCAATGGGAGAAAAAGCGAAAATATCACCCGGAAGAGGAGAAGCAGTATATATAGCAACCGGAGCTATGCTGCCTGTTGATGCTGATAGCTGTATTATGATAGAAGAAACTGATAAAATAGCTGAAGATAGAATAGAAGTTTTTACCGATGTATCTCCAGGCGAAAATATAATAAAAAAGGGTGATGACATAAAAGAAGATGAGCTTTTGCTTAAAACGGGACACAGGCTCAGGGCTCAGGATATTGGTGCGCTGGCTGGCCTGGGAATTACAGAGGTAGAAGTTTTTGATCCGCCGGAAATATCTTTGATTTCTACCGGGGACGAAATAGTTCCTCCGGGAAATAAGAAAAAAAATGGTGAGATCAGGGATATTAATACACCTGCTCTGGCAGCTCTCTTTGAAAAATGGGGGGCTCAGGCTAAAAGTTATGGGATTGTGCCTGATAGAAAAAAAGATCTCAAAAAATCCATCAGAGATTGTTTGTCCAGCGATTTAATTGTTGTTTCTGGTGGTAGTTCAGTAGGTCATAGAGATTTTACTCTGGATGCTATAAATGAAACAGGTAGCCCGGGAGTTATACAGCACGGTCTGGCTGTAAAACCGGGAAAACCTACTGTAGTCGGTAAAATAGATGATACCCTTGTGCTGGGCCTGCCGGGAAATCCTGCTTCTGCCTGGGTCGTCAGCTGTTTGATCGTTCCCTTTGTTTTGAAAACTATGTTTGGGCGAAAAACATCTGCTCTGGAAACAAGATTTCAGGTCGCCCGGGGCAAACTCAAAAATCAAATGGCATCTGCACGCGGTCGCAGCGAATACATTCCTGTGAAATTTTTATCGCCCCACGAAAACAATCTTATTAAGCCTATTTTTGGAAAATCAAATTTAATTACCACGCTGGTTGAAGCTGACGGTTTTATCAATATCGAAGCTGAAAAAGAGGGTTTGGAGGCAGGGACAGGTGTTGAGGTTTATTCTGTGGATAGGGATTTAGGTCTTTACTCTGAAGAAAGGGTGGTGAAAAATGAGCGATGATTCTGGCAGCGGCAGGAAGATTTATTTAAATAAAAAGTCCCTAAAGGAAGCTAAAGATATATTTGAGCAGTATTTATCAGGGAAAAAATTGAAAACTGAAATTATATCGACATGTTCTGCAGTTGGAAGGATTACTGCTGAAGAAATTGTGGCGAATCGTTCTGCTCCCCACTTTTATGCCTCAGCTATGGATGGGTTTGCTGTTAAATCTCAGGAAACAGAAGAAGCTAACGAAAGAAATCCTGTGAATCTAAAAATTTCCCGGGATGCATTAGAGGTAAATACGGGAAGTCCGATTCCTGAAGGCTTTGATGCAGTAATAAAGATTGAAAACGTTGAGTTTGTTGAAGATGAATTTATAAAAATATACGAGAGCGTCTCTCCCTGGAATAATCTAAGATCCATTGGAGAAAGTATTTTGAAGGGAGAACAGGTGGTTACATCTCATACCAGGCTCAATGCGGCGCAAACAGGAGCTTTGCTTGAAGCGGGAATAACAGAAGTTGAAGTTTTTCAAAAACCTTTCCTAAAAATTTTGCCAACAGGAGACGAGATAGTACCTCCTGAAAAGGAGCCTGAGATAGGTGAAATAGTAGAATTTAACTCCCAAATGATTTCAGCTCGGGCAGAAGAGGTCGGAGCTCAAGTTGAAATAACAGACATATGTCCTGACGATCCGGAACTGCTCCGAGATGAGCTCAAAAAGGCGGCTGCAGGTACTGACATAGTGGCCACTATTGCAGGTTCATCAGCCGGTTCCCGGGATCATATGGTCGATGTGTTGGATGAAATGGGAGAAGTCAAAATTCACGGTGTCGATATAATGCCTGGCAAGCCTTTGCTGCTTGGAGATGTGGAGGGGACACCCATTATAGGGCTGCCAGGTTATCCCCTGTCCTGTCTTCTTGATGTCAATTTGTTTTTGGAGCCGGCTTTGAAACAGCTTCAGGGTGAAATATCCTATTTTGAAAAAACTGAGAAAGCAGTATTAAAACGCAGGGTCAGTTCTTCGCCCGGCCGGGATGAATTTTTAAGGGTGAATTTGAAACTTGAAGATGATGGTTATGTTGCTGTTCCCAGGAGAAGAGGAGCATCTTCTATGAAATCATTAACTCAAGCTGATGGATATTTGAAAATTTCTGCTGAAAAAGAAGGACTAACAGCCGGCGACAGAGGAGAAGTCAGGCTGCTAAAAGACAGAGAAAAACTCAAATATGGATTGGTGCTTGTCGGCAGCAATGATCCAGCTCTGGAAAAATTGAAAAATTATCTGGCCGGCAGAGAGCAGGGTGTTGATCTCAAGCTGCAATCCCGGGGGAGTCAGGCAGGAATTCATTCTTTATTAAGAGGAGAAGCTGATCTGGCTGCTGCTCATTTGATTGATAGTGATTCCGGCAGATACAATGTTCCTTATCTTGAGCAGGTTTCTGATAAAGAGCTTATCCTTATTACTTTAGCCTTAAGGGAACAGGGATTTATTTTTCGCAAAGAAAGTGATGTGAGTGACATTGATAATATCGAGGATCTGGCCAAATCTGATTTAAGATTCATCAACAGACAGCGGGGAGCCGGCACCAGAATACTTCTGGACTTTAAACTCGATCAAAAAGGTATTTCCGGTCAAAATATCGAAGGTTATACAAGGGAAGAGTATACTCATGCAGCTGTGGCTCAGGCGGTATCTGTCGAAAAAGCAGATATAACCCTTGGTATCAGGGCAGCTGCAGAGGCTTTTGATCTGGATTTTAAGCCAGTTTTACAGGAAAGATTCGAGCTGATATATCCTGTTTCTTCTGAGAACGACTGGCGGTTTGAAAAGCTCATTGAAGCGGTGAAGTCTGAGGAATTCATTAGTATTTTGCAGGGAATGAAGGGTTATAATTCGGAGAAGACAGGCGAACAAAGAACCTGTTTAAGCTCGGGAAGAGGTGATTGAATTGTCTTTAGAGTCCAGCGGAGATAGAAAAATTAATTATATGCGTATATCAGTTACTGATCGTTGTAATTTTCGCTGCAATTACTGTATGCCTGATGAAGGTGTTGAATGGAAACCCAGAGATGAAATCATGAGTTATGAAGAGATAATTAAAGTTGCTGAAGCGGCTGGGGAAGATGGGATTAAGTATTTCCGCTTAACAGGTGGAGAACCTCTGGCAAGACTGGGAATTGAAAAGTTGATAGATCGTCTGGATAAATTAAGCGGCTGCGAAGAGATAAGTCTAACGACAAATGGTTACCTGCTGGCAGAAAAAGCTGAAATATTATCTGATTCTGGGCTGGAAAGGGTTAATATCAGTCTGGATACTCTGGACCCGGATAAATTCAGAAATATAACCGGCATCGATGGATTGAACCAGGTTTTTGAGGGTATCGAAGCGGCTAAAAGCGCGGGCCTGGATCCGGTTAAGTTAAACGTCGTGGCCTTGAAAGATGTAAACACTGATGAAATCGAAAGTTTTGCTGAGTTCGCCCGCGATAAATCTTTGAATCTGAGATTTATAGAATATATGCCGTTTTATGAAACAGAACAATGTGATTTTGGTGGAAATGGTGATGACCTGTTTTATCCTCTTGCAAAAATTTATAATAGGATCGAACAGGAATTTGATTTGATTCCTGATGAGAATATAAAAGGCAGAGGACCTGCTAAAAATTATCAGTTTTCCAGTGGTGCAGGTGCTCTGGGGTTTATTTCTCCGATATCCGGTGATATTTGCAAAAAATGTAACAGATTAAGGTTAACAGCGGATGGATATATAAGGCCCTGTCTTGCCAGCGAGATTGAATTTGATTTATTCGAAGAGGGAGAATTGATTTCCAGGAAAAAAATCAAAAAAATATTGAGCGATGCCGCATCCAATAAAAATCTGGAAAATGGATTTAAAGGGTCGAATTTAAAAAAACGCAACATGTCACAGATTGGAGGCTGAAAATTTGAATAACGAAGAATTATCTCATCTGGACAGGGATGGCAAAACTGAAATGGTTGATGTAAGCGGTAAGGATGTAACCGATAGAGAGGCCAAAGCAGTCTGTACGGTTAATATGAGTCAAAACACCCTGAAGAAAATATCTGAGGGCGGCGTGGCCAAGGGGCCTGTACTGGAGACTGCCAGACTGGCAGGAATCATGGCAGCCAAACGGACTTCGGATTTGATTCCGCTCTGTCATCAAATTCCCCTCACCAGTGTTGATATAGAGTTTGAAGTCTCAGAACCTGATTGCATAGAAATATTTTGCCAGGCCAAAACCTCTTCCAGAACCGGTGTCGAAATGGAGGTGCTGCAGGGAGCCGCACAGGCTGCTCTTACCATCTATGATATGAGCAAGGCTTTAGAAAAAGAGATCATTATCAGTGATCTCCGATTGCTTGAGAAAAAAGGAGGAAAATCAGGGCATTACAAAAGTCCCTCTGGCCATATTGAAAGCGGTGAAGTTACCGCTGTATCAGTGAGCCAGGAAAAGGGCACCAGAAAAAAGGCAGTTACAGATATCGAATTAAAGCGAGATCATGGTATTATAGGAGATGCTCATGCGGGGGATTGGCACAGACAGGTCAGCCTGCTTTCTGAAGAGAGCATAAATATTATGCAGGAACAGATGAACTCTGAAGAATTTCTAATCGGTTATGGAGATTTTGCTGAAAATATTGCCACCCGGGGTATAGATCTCCATGATATAGAGGTGGGCAAATATTTGAAAATCGGAAAAGAAGTTGTTCTGGAAGTGACGCAGATAGGAAAAGAATGTCATTCCGGCTGCGATATAGCTAAAAAGGTGGGAAATTGTATTATGCCTAAGAGGGGCATTTTTGCCAGAGTTATTGAAGGAGGCATAGTTAAACCGGGCGATAATATTTTTCAGCTGGAAGGAGATGAAATATGAAAACAACAATAGTCACAGTAAGCGATAAAGGAGCAGCTGGTGACAGGGATGATCAGAGTGGACCGATCATCAAAAAAACTGTTGAAGAAGCCGGCGGGGAAATTATCGAATCTATAATAATACCTGACGAAAAAGAACAAATAACAGCTGTTCTCAGAAAAATGAGTGATAATCCGGAGATAGATTTAATTTTCACATCCGGAGGCACCGGGTTTTCTCCTCGAGATATTACTCCTGAAGCTACACTTGAAGTGATAGAAAGAGAGGTGCCTGGACTGCCAGAGAAGATGAGGGATGATACATCGAAATATACTGAAATGTCTTATTTGTCGAGGGCCAGATCCGGAATAAGAAATCAAACATTGATAATAAATTTACCCGGCAGCCCCGAAGCTGTTGAGCAGTGCCTTGAAAGTATTATGAATCTGATACCACACGGTTTGGAAATACTTCTGGGGCAGGTGACTGAACATTGAGTACTTAAACTCAAAAGGTGGTTTTAAAAATGTATGGCTGGATGGGAAAAATTTTATATATTGACCTCAACAGTGGTAAAATTGAAAAGAAAATGCTCACCGACTATCAAAGGAAAAAGTTTTTAGGAGGGAGAGGCCTGGGAGTAAATATTTTGGCTGAAGAGATCGATCCGGATGTAGATCCCTTCTCCCACCGCAATAGGATCGTATTTTCAGCGGGACCTTTAACCGCTACTGAAGTACCGACAACGGGACGGATGGCGGTGGCAACCAAATCTCCTCTTACGGAGACTATTTTTGATTCAAATGCCGGAGGTCACTGGGGTCCTGAGCTCAAAAGAGCCGGATATGATGCTCTGGTTTTATCTGGCAAACTAGAAAAATTGAGCCGGATTAAAATTTTTGATGATAGAGTTGAAATCCTGTCCTGTAATGATCTAAAAGAGGAAAAAACCTCCTCAGCCTGGAGAAAATTAAAAGATAATGAGTCTGATTATAAACATTTAGTGATCGGCCCTGCCGGAGAAAATACTGTTAGATTTGCCTCCATAGCTGTGGGAAAAAACAGAACTCTGGGACGCGGAGGCACCGGAGGGGTTCTCGGTTGTAAGAATATCAAAGCAATATCCGTTAGAGGATCTCAATCGCCTGAAATAGCTGATCCGGTTAAGATAGATGAGGTTAAGAAAAAATCTTCAGCCTGGCTTAAGGAAAGTTCACTTACCGAAAATAGGCTCAATGAACTGGGAACAGCAATGTTGATGAATTTAATTAACGAAGCAGGTGTGCTGCCAACTCATAATTTTCAGCGGACCCAATTTCCAGAAGCTGACAGTATTTCCGGAGAAAATTTATCTGACCGCTTAACTGCCAGCAAATCCAGCTGTTATAACTGTCCAATTGCCTGTTCAAAAACAGTAATGATCGATGGAGAGGAAAAGTCCGGTCCGGAATATGAATCTTTGGGACTGCTGGGAGCTAATCTGGGACTGGGAGATCCAGATATAGTAACTGAGCTGAATAATCTTTGTGATGAGCTGGGACTGGATACTATTTCTACTGGATCTGTTATAAGCTGTCTGATGGAAATGAATGAGAAGAATATTGTTGATTCACCCGTCAGTTTTGGTCAAAGAAAAGGGATATGGACTATTATCGAAAAAATTTCCCGGAGAGAAGGACTGGGAGACGAACTGGCAGAAGGATCTCTGCGCTTTGCTCAAAAATATACAGCTCCTGAACTGGCTATGCAGGTTAAAGGTCTTGACATACCTGCTTTTGACCCCAGAGGAATGAAAGGTCAGGCTCTGGGATATATTACTTCCAACAGGGGAGCCTGCCATCAAAGGGCCAATATGATGACTGTTGAGCTTTTAGGTCTGCCTGAGCAGGTTGATAGGTTTAGCGAGGAGAATAAGGCTCCTCTCGTTGTTCACCAGCAGAATTTGAACTGCATTCTGGATTCTCTCATAGTATGTAAGTTCACGCTTTTTGCTCTCGCAGAGGGTTTTTATAAAGAAATGCTCTCAGCTGTAACCGGCGAAGAATATTCTCGCGATGATTTTTTTAAAATTGGAGAAAGGATATGGAATCTGGAAAGGCTTTTTAATACTGCAGCCGGTTTTTCCAGAGAAAATGATACGCTGCCCGCAAGGTTTGGTCGAGAGAATGGCAGCGGGCCAGCATCGGGTAATGTCGTCAATGAGGAAATTATGCTGGATGAATATTATAAAATCAGGGGCTGGAATGAAAACGGAATTCCAGAAGAAAGTAAATTGAAAGAACTGGAGCTGGATAGATACAGAGATTTTTTGCCCGGGAGGTGAAGTTTAATTTCTGAAGATGATTATTCCAGGAAAATTTCAGTCAATCTTTATGGAGGACTGGAAGATTACAGCCCGAAGGGAAAGAGAAAAAATAATAAAATAGATGCTGATATGATCGATGATGTTCGTGATTTGGTCAAGCAGTTCGAGATACCGGAGGAAGAAATTCAGGTCATTTTGATCGATGGAAAACACGCTGACTTTGATTCAGAGGTGAAAAAACAAAGCGTTGTAAGTATTTTCCCTCTTATCGGAGGAGGATGAAAGGAGGGCTTATAAATCATTGCGCGAATTTCATGAAAAAAAACTTGAAAAGGAAAAGCAGTTTGCGGTTCATCCCTGGAGAATAATCGAAGAAGATTTTCAGGTGGAAAATAATCATCATAACGAATCAATTTTTTCCATCGGCAATGGATTTTTGGGTTTGAGAGGCACCCTGGAGGAAGATTATACTGGCCCCCCGGAGACAACAACTCCGGGATTTTACATAAATGGCATATATGATTCTGAAGAAATAGTTTATGGCGAAGATGCTCCCAATTTGCCCGGGTGGAGCCAGACTATTGTAAATCTAATGGACTGGACCAGAATAAACATTTTTTTAGAAGGAGAAAAGTTTGATCTGCTGGAAGGTGAAGTAGAAGAATATCGAAGAGTGCTGGATATGAGAAGTGGGATCCTAAAAAGGAAGGTTGTCTGGTGCAGCCCCCAGGGAAGAAAAGCCAGAATAGAGATTGAGAGACTCATCTCATTTACCAACAGAAAGCTGGGACTCATAGATTATAAAATCACTCCCTTAAATTTTAACGGAGAAATAAGATTCGAATCCAGCATAGATGGAGACGTCAAAAACCACCATCACTTTCGCAAAGATAAAGTAATGCAGTTTGAATCTGCAGGTTTTGCCGATGATCGTTGTTATCTTGTACAGACCACTTCCCAGAGTGACATCAAAGTAGCCGGTGCTGTAAAAAATGAGCTCGATATTCCCGAAAATACCAGAGTTTCTAAAGATCGCTTTGTTATAGATGAGGAGATAATTGAGAACATTAAAATTTCAGCCAGCCACGATGAAAGTTTTAGCCTGCAAAAGTATGCCGCTTTCGCGACCAGCAGGGATGTCCCGGTTGATAGGATAAAAAAGCGAGCTATACTCGAGGTGAACGATGGAGCTGAAAAGGGTGTTAAACAGATTAAATCAGATCAGAAAAAATATCTTGAGGATTTTTGGAGCGATTTTGATGTGTTTTTGAGGGGCCAGGGCTATTTACAGCAGGCTTTGAGATACAACGCTTTTCAGTTGATTCAATCGACAGGAAGAGATGGCAGAACAAATGTACCGGCCAAAGGTTTGACCGGTGAATTTTATGAAGGGCATTATTTTTGGGATTCAGAAACATATATAGTTCCTTTTTACATATTTAATCGGCCTCAAATTGCCCGCAAGCTGCTGGAATACAGGTACAGCATTCTCGATGAAGCAAGACAGAATGCCAGGCGAGTTAAGCTGGACGGGGCTCTTTTCCCCTGGCGAACCATCGATGGAAAAGAAGCTTCTGGCTTTTTTATGGGGTCTACAGTTCAGTACCATATTGATGCTGATATAGCTTATGCCATATATCTATATTTAACAGCCACTGAGGATTATGATTTTCTTTACGATAAGGGCGCTGAAATATTGCTGGAAACCGCTCGCATGTGGGTTAGCTGCGGCCATTTTAATAAAAGGACCGGTGAATTTTGCTTTAACGAAGTCTGTGGGCCGGATGAATACAAACCCGGGGTGGATAACAATTGTTTTACAAATTATATGGCTAAATTTAACTTGCGTTTTGCCCGGGAAACTCTTGCTAAAATGAAAGAGGAAGCCCCGGAAAGATATACAGCACTAATTGAAAAGACTGACCTTACAGATGATGAGATCGAAGATTGGCATACAGCTGAAAAAAACATGAAACTGCCCTTCGATGAGGAGCTGGGAATCCACACTCAGGATGATTCATTTTTATCTAAAGAACCTCTGGATATTGAGGAAATCCCACATGATCAGCTGCCGCTGGTAGCTAACTGGCATCCATTAACAATATGGCGTTATCAAGTGATTAAGCAAGCTGATGTTATATTACTTATGCTTTTACAGGGAGACAAATTCACCCTGGAAGAAAAAAAAGCCAATTACGATTTTTATGAGCCTAAAACAACCCATGATTCTTCTTTATCTCCGGCAGTTTACAGTATAATAGCCTCTGAAATTGGATATACAGAAGAAGCCTTCAAATATTTTATTCAGATTTCCCGGCTGGATCTTGATGATTTCAATGAAAATACTTATCAGGGTTTGCACACTGCTGGTCTGGGAAGTGCCTGGATGACTCTGGTTTATGGCTTTGCAGGAATGCGAAATTATCACGGCAATCTATCTTTTCGTCCCTATCTGCCGGAAAAATTAGAGGGCTATCAGTTTTCTATTTATTTTAAATCCAGAGAACTCAGAGTTAGAGTTACTGAAAAGGGGGCCAGTTACAGAGTCATTTCTGATCAGGAACTCAAACTCGAACACTGTGATAAAGAGGTCATTTTGAGACCTGGTGAGGAAAAAGTTTTACCACTGCGAGATTTTAGCAGACTGCCCTGGAGAAGTGAGGAATGATCTATGGCAGAAAAAGAAAATTATCTGGAAGGAGCAGGAGTTTACTACGTATTATTGTTGGGGGTGGTTACTCTTTCATTTGCCGGGGTTTTTGTGGCTATGTCAGATGCTCCGGCAATAACGATAGCTTTTTATAGAATGTCATTAAGTGTGATACTGTTGACTCCGATATTTTTCCGGAGAGATGACTGCAGGCTGGAAAAACTATTAAATTTCCGTCAGTTAGTCGTGGGTTTTTTTCTGGCCATACATTTTATACTGTGGGTCACAGCTTTTGATTATACAGCAGTTGCTAATGCTGTTATATTCATTGCTCTTCAGCCCATTTTTACTTTATTGCTTGAATTTATCTGGGCAAGAGAAGATTTGCAGCCTGATATTATTGCTGGAGTATTTATAACAATTTTGGGCAGTCTGGTGGTCGGGGCAGGTGAAATTGGCAATTTATTTGCCAATATTAAGGGAGATTTTCTGGCAGTTATGGCAGCATTTTTTGCCGCAATATATCTATTTTCCGGACGTAGTTTGAGAAAAAAGATGAATTATTTTCCCTATGTATTTTCTGTTTATTTTTACGCGTCAATTTTTTTGTTTTTGGGTTTGTTTATTTTGGGGCATTCTTTTACGGGTTATGGCTCCAGAAACTGGCTGCTTTTTTTTGGTCTGGCTTTAGGACCGACAGTTATAGGCCACTCCATTTTAAATTTATCTGTTAGATATGTGCCCACAACGATAGTTTCAGTGGCTGTAATAGGGGAGCCAGTTTTGACCACATTATTTGCCTGGCTGCTTTTGGGGGAAAGTATTCCGCAGCTGACATTTCCCGGAGGATTATTAATTTTACTGGGCGTGGTCTTCACGATGACCAGAAAATCAGGTTAGCAGTAATCTGTAAAGGATTTGTGATGATTTGAATTTGTATAGCAATCTGGGTTATAATCTTACTGACAGATATTTTGGCAGATTTAGGTTTGGGGGAGGAAATTGACGGGATTTATAGAATATTTAAGTTAGTGTAAGCATGATTATAAATTCAAGGATGTTTAGATTTTACACGGCCAGCAATGCTATTGTAAAACCCAGCATTATTCCTGCAAGTATTTCGAAGGGAGTATGACCTACCAGCTCATGAAGATTTTTTCTTATTTGATCTTTATCTTCTTCCAGGCGGGCAGGATCGAACTCTTTCAGCAGCTTATTAAGAATTTTGGCCTGCTCACCAACTGATCTTCTAACCCCACCTGAATCGTAAATAGTAACCAGTGAAAAAACTGCGGATACAGCAAAAAGATCTGAATTGAATCCCTGCTGCAGACCTACCAGTACTGATAAGCAGGTAACGAAGGCTGAATGAGAGCTGGGCATACCTCCTGATTCAAAAAATCTGCTTATGCTGGGGGGAAAAACTGTGAAGATTTTAATGAACTGAGCTAAAATCAATGTTAATAGCGAAATAGTTAGTATATACATTATCCTAAAGTCACTCCCATTTAAGAATTATTTTAGCATCTTCAGGTGAGTTGAACTTTTTTTGAGGAAAAGCTATTTTTACTTTATTATAACTGCTGAAAAAAAGCAAGCCAGGTTAATTAATTTTAAGAAGGTGCAGGTGTAACAAAGATGAGGCCAGCTGATCCCATAGAATATTTTAAATCATTTCCATTGTTTGGGCAGGAAGAAGGATTCAAACCCGGGCTTGACAGGGTTGAATTGCTTTTAAGAAAACTTGATTACAATCACAGATCTGTAAATTATATTCATGTGGCCGGCAGCAATGGTAAAGGCTCAACGATTGCCATGCTGGAAAACATTTATTTATCGTCAGGATATTCGGTTGGCAGATTTATTTCTCCTCATATTGAAGATTTCGAAGAGAGAATTAGAATTGATGGTGAGAATATATCCAGCAGTGAACTTTCGCTGCTGGCGGAAAAAATACATGAAGTTGTCTCCCGTGAGAGATTTTGGGAGGACATTGGCCGGCCTACTTTTTTTGAAGTGCTCACAGCAGCAGCTTTGTTATATTTTTCTTATAAACAGCCGGATATTGCTATTCTGGAGACGGGGCTGGGTGGCAGGCTTGATGCAACAAATGTCATTAAATCTCCGCTTGCCTGTGTCATAACAAATATAGATTATGAGCATACAGAACACCTGGGTGAAACTTTGCAGGAAATAGCAGCTGAAAAAGCAGGTATAATAAAGCCTGGGGCTGTGGTTATAACAGGAGAGTCAAAAAAAGAAGCTTTAGATAAAATTATAGAAAAATCTTCAAAAGAGGGTGCTCCGCTTTTTTTGAGCGAAGACTATTTTGAGATCAATAACTGGCAGGAAAATCTAGATCATCAAAAATTTGATCTGATTCGAGGCGGGGAAAGCTATTCTTTTGAGCTGGAACTGCTGGGGGAATATCAGTTAAAAAATGCTTCTGTGGCCTGTACTACCGTTAAAGCACTTGATTTTGTTTTTCCCGTTACAGCTGATGAGATGGAGGAGGGCCTGAGAGAGGTTAGCTGGCCTGGACGATTGGAAGTGCTGAGGTCTGATCCTCCCTTGATAGTTGATGGCAGTCATACACCTGCCGGAATCAGATTTCTCAAAGAATTCATTAACAGAAATTTTTCGAATTTAAAGCAGGCCACCATTATTTTATCGGTCCTGAAGGACAAGAGAATAATGGAAATGCTGGAAGAGATAAGGAATATTGATATTAATCTTAAAATAGTCATGACCTCCAGTTCCTCTCAAAGAGCTTTACAGGCAGAGGACCTCATTGAACAATCCTATGATAAACTGACTGTATCTGAACATGAAAGCCTTATTGAAACTGTTAAGGAACATTTGAAACAGCAGGAAAATCATGAGCTTGTATGCATTACAGGTTCTCTTTACAGCGTTCTTGAAATCAAAAATGCTTTTCGAGAAAATGTAATCCGGATTGATGAGGGGGCCCAATAAATGAAATTTCTCCCCGGTCAGGAAGAAGGAGCTTTGAAATTTATCGCTCTTCTATTGATAGTTTCGCTCGCAGCTGTATATGCAGGTTTCAGAATTGGAAACACATTTTTTGCCAGACGGATGGGCAGCGAGGAGACAGTAGAGGTTGAAGAGGGCACTGTACCTCCAGAGGAGGACTTTGAAGAAGATGTCATGGAGCAGACTGAGGACGAAGATTTGATCGATCTGGAAGAAGCACCTGAAACAGAAGAGGATATTCAGGAAGATATAGAGGAAGATGATGCTCCAGAAGATATTGAAATAGATAGAGAAGCCAATTTTCTTGTTCAGGTGGGAGCATTTGGTTATGAAGAAAGCGCTGAAGAACAGGCAGAGGAGTTAAGAGAAAAGGGGTATCCTGCCTTTATATCCAGCAGGGAACCTTATAGAGTTCAGGTCGTAGGTGGAGATACTCGAGAGGAGGCTGAAGAATTGGCCGATCAACTGATCGAAGAAGGATATGAAGTTTTTGTACACGGACAGTAAATACATTGAATTTCAATCGAGGATTTAGCTTTTAATTCATTATTTACAGAGGTGATAGGATGCTCGGTTTATTTAAAAATAAGACAAAAGGTGTTCATCCTCCAGAAAATAAGCATCTCAGTGCCGAAAGTCAGCTGAAAAAGCCATCGCCGCCAGAAGAAGTAGCCGTGCCGATTCAGCAGCATATAGGGGCGCCTTTAGAACTTATGATTGAAAAAGGTGATGAAGTTAAAAAGGGCCAGAAATTGGCTGATAGTGAAGCCTTTGTTTCCGCCCCTGTTCACGCAACAATCAGTGGAGAAGTTAAATCAATAGAAAAAGTAGTTGCTCCCTCAGGGGAAAAAGTTACTGCTGTAAAAATTTCAGCTTCAGATTCAGATCAGCAGGAGAGCTTCTCCAAAATTGAGGTTGATGATTTTGATTCTGAAAACCCTTCTCCGTCAGAAATAAGAAATTGTGTTAGGGAAGCAGGCATAGCGGGCATGGGGGGAGCAATGTTCCCCACACATGTAAAATTATCTGTACCTGAGGATAAGGAAATCGATCACTTCATTCTTAATGGAGCCGAATGCGAGCCTTATTTGACTGTGGACCATCGCATGATGGTCGAAAAAAGCAAAAAAATACTCAGAGGTTTTGAGCTTTTGATGAAAGCAGTAGAAGTTGAGAAAGGCATAATAGCTATAGAAGAAAACAAACCCGATGCGATAAAAACAATGAGAAACCTGGTATCTGATAGAAAAGATATACAGGTGGAAGTTTTACCCAGCAAATATCCTCAGGGCGGAGAAACAGTATTAATAAAAACCCTCCTCAACCGGGAGGTTCCTGTTGATGGCCTGCCCTTAGATGTGGGAGTTATTGTTAACAATGTAGCAACGGCATCTGCTGTTGCAGATGCAGTAGATCAGAGAAAACCCATGATAGAAAGACCACTAACTGTTACCGGAAAAGGAGTGAATAATCCTGGCAACTACATTGTCCCTATAGGCACTCCCATAGATGAGATCATTAGTCTGGCCGGGGGTTTTTCTGAAGGTCCGGGGAAAGTTATAGCTGGAGGTCCTATGCTGGGAAAATCCATAGCTGAAATACAGGCTCCTGTAGTTAAAGGGACAAGTGGTGTTTTGGTTCTTAGAAAAGAAGAGGTAGAAAAATACGATCCTGATCCCTGTATAAAGTGTGCAAGGTGCGTAGATGCCTGCCCCTGTGATTTGATGCCGCTAAACCTGTCCAAATATGCCAGAAAAGAAAAGGTGGAAAAGCTGGATGAATATAGAGTGAGCAACTGTATAGAATGTGGCTCCTGTTCCTATATATGTCCAGCTCAAAGACCACTGGTTCATTACATCAGACTGGGTAAAGCACAATTAAATGAACAACAACAGTCGGAATAAGGAGGATTTTGAGAAATGAATTCCGAAGAACTCGTTATTTCATCTTCACCTCATGTAAGGGATGAAGAAACTGTTCTGGGAATAATGTGGAAAGTTGTGCTGGCCTTGATACCAGCCACTGCCTGGGCTTCTTATTATTTTGGGACTCAAACACTGTCTATTGTGGGAGTTTGCATAGTTGTTTGTACCGCATCAGAATATGTGTTTCAAAAAATTAGAGGAATCGAAATAACTATTAGTGATGGGAGTGCGGTGCTTAC
This sequence comes from uncultured Halanaerobiaceae bacterium, assembly GCA_964436625.1. GTDB lineage: Bacteria > Bacillota > Halanaerobiia > Halanaerobiales > Halarsenatibacteraceae > Halarsenatibacter. The sequence goes on from CAYTDP010000019.1 coordinate 16,340, forward strand.
CGGTTTACTTCTTGCTCTTACACTCCCTCCGGCTGTTCCTTTGTGGACAGCTGCTATTGGAGCGTTAGTTTCTATAATACTGGGCAAGCAGGTCTTTGGTGGGCTGGGTAGCAATCCTTTCAATCCTGCACTGGTGGGAAGAGCTTTTATTACTGCTTCATATCCGGTTATAATGACCACCTGGACTGTAGATGGCGAAACAATGGCTACTCCGCTGGCTCAGTATGCTGATGGTGTGAGGCCGGAATACTGGGATCTATTTATTGGAAATGTGGCCGGTTCTCTGGGAGAGACTTCAGCATTTTTCCTGCTTTTGGGAGCTGCCTATCTAATATATTCCGGAGTGCTTAACTGGCGAATACCTGCAGGAATGATAGTCACTGTGATGGTCTTTACAGGTATTATTGGCCATGATCCTTTATTTCATCTGCTGGCCGGCAGTTTGATATTGGGAGCGTTTTATATGGCCACAGATATGGTAACTACTCCGGTAACGCCCCGGGGGCGCTGGATTTTTGGCATAGGAGCAGGTTTTTTGGTTGTGCTTATACGGGTCTGGGGCGGGTACGAAGAGGGAGTTATGTATGCGATTCTCTTGATGAATATGACAGTTCCTCTCGTAGATAGATTTTCCAGGCCTAAAAGCTTAGGGGAGGTGGAATAATGGCTGATAAAAGAGCGTCTGTAAAAAGGTTGATCTTTACTTTAACCTTTATTGGTGCTTTTGGTTCTTTGTTTTTAGCCTTTGTTTTTAACTGGACTAACCCTTATATTTTAGAACATGAAGCTCGAGCTCGAGAGGAAGCAATTTTTACTTGTCTACCAGGGTCAGTCGATTATGAAGAGGAAGAAATAGATGATTACACTTTTTATACGGGAATCGATGAGCATGAACAAAGAGTGGGTATAGCCGTCGAGTACAGTGTGGCTGGATATCAGGGTTTTGTAGATGTTATGGTCGGAGTTGATCCTGAAGCAGGAGAGGTAATAGGAGCTCATGTATTAAATCACGAAGAAACTCCTGGATTGGGAGCGCGAATTACTGAAGATGAATTTTTGGATAATTTCCGCCATCTGCCAGTAGGGGATTACGAGGTTGTAGACAGTCCAGAAGAAGAACGTGAGATAGAAGGAATTGCTGGAGCTACGATCTCTGCAGAGGCAGTCAAAGAAGCGGTTTCCGAAGCCGGTGAACTTATTATGGAACATTACGGGGGTGGAAATTAGTGAAAGGCTTGATATCCGTATTTCGCAACGGGCTTTGGGCGGAAAATCCTGTTTTCAAGCTCGTACTTGGCCTTTGCCCGGCTTTAGCAGTCACTAATACTGTTGCCAATGGATTTGCCATGGGGCTGGCAACATCCTTTGTGTTGATAGCTTCAGAAATTGTAATTTCTTTGATTCGAGATTATATACCGGATGACGTAAGAATACCAAGTTTTATTTTAGTTATAGTAATTTTTGTTACATTCACTGATTATTTTTTGGCCGCGTTTTTCCCTGGAATTTCAGATGCTCTTTCACTTTTTATCCCCCTGATCGTAACCAATTGTCTTATACTGGGTAGATCAGAGGCCTTTGCCTCCAGAAATCCTCTCCACAAATCAATAACTGATGGTATAGGAATGGGGGTAGGCTTCACCTGGGTTCTGGTAGTTCTCAGTGCCATCAGAGAAATTTTAGGTATGGGAACTTTTCTTGGTATAGATATCATGGGAGCCGAATACCCGCAGATGATAATAATGATTTTACCCAGCGGTGCTTTTCTGACTCTGGGGCTTATGGTCGGCATTATAAAAGTAATCGATAGAAAGGTGGGGGCTCAAAATGATTGAATTTGAACATCTGATATTTCTTTTTATCGGTACAGTTTTAGTAAATAACTTTGTCCTCATTCAATTTTTAGGGATATGCCCCTTTCTGGGAGTATCCTCTTATGTAGAAACAGCTTTTAATATGGGACTTGCTACAACTTTTGTGATGACCATGACGGCCTTTATAGTCTATCTGGTCAACACTTTCATTCTGGAAGCACTAAATCTGGTTTTTTTGCAGTACATGGCTTTCATCATAGTCATAGCTTCGCTGGTACAACTGGTGGAAATGGTGATAAGATATGTAAGTCCAGTTCTTTATAAAGCTCTGGGAATTTATCTGCCTCTCATTACTACAAATTGTGCCATAATGGGTATGGCCTTGATGATTCCACTTGAAGGTTATGGTTTTATAGAAAGTGTAGTTTTTGGCTTTGCAGCAGGAGTAGGTTTCACATTAGCAATAGTCCTGATAGCAGGGTTGAGAGAAAAATTGCAGTTCGAAGATGTACCAGAAAGTCTGCAGGGTGTACCTATAACTTTAATAATGGCCGGGATAATGGGACTGGCATTTATGGGCTTTGCTGGCATGATCACTGTTTAAACAAGGAGGTTAAAACAGGATGGATACTCTTTTTATATATTCTATAGCAAGTATGGGTGGTATAGCGGCTATACTTGCTGCTGGTCTGGGCATTGCATCCAGAAAGTTTGAAGTGGAGACAGATCCCAGAGTTGACGCGGTTAATGAGGCTTTGCCCGGAGCCAATTGTGGTGCCTGTGGATATGCTGGCTGTGACGGTTTTGCCGAAGCGGTCGTTGAAGGTGAGGCTCCGGTGTCCGGATGCCCGGTGGGAGGAGAAGAAGCAGCTAGTGCTATAGCTGATATTTTGGATATTGAAGCAGAGAGTTCAGAACGAGAAGTTGCCCAGCTTTTATGTCAGGGTGGTCTTGAAGAAGCAGTCAGATCAGCAAGTTATGAAGGCATTAATAGCTGTCGAGCAGCAAGTCAAATCAACACCCTGGAAAAAGAATGTATTTACGGCTGCATAGGTTATGGTGATTGTCGGGAAGCCTGTGATTTTGGGGCAATTAAAATGAATGAGAATGGTCTGCCGGTTGTCGATGAAGAATCCTGTACTGCCTGTCGCGAATGTGTAAAAGTTTGTCCTCATGATTTGTTTATTCTCAGGCCAGTTTCCGATGAAAACCATATAAGATGCATGTCTAACGATCCGGGCAAAGAAGTAAATAAAATTTGTCAGGTAGGATGCATAGCCTGTCAGCAGTGTGTAAAAGTTTGCCCCGTAGATGCGATAAAAATGGAAGATGATCTTGCAGTTTTAGATTATGAAAAATGTATTAATTGTGGACTCTGTGCTGAGACCTGTCCCAAGGATGTTATTGTATTTAGCGGGAAAAAAATATCTGAAATTGAAATCACAGAGGATTGTATTGGCTGTACCCGTTGTGCTCAGGAATGCCCGGTTGATGCTATAAGCGGTGAAGCAAAAGAAAAACATGAGATTGATGACGAAAAATGCGTTGAATGTGGAATATGTTACGAGGTTTGTCCTGCTGAGGGTGCTGTTGTCAGGGAACTTAAAGAGCAGTGATAGTTTTGACAGCATGGACAAAAAGATAAATAAATGATACAATGTTAATGATTGAAAAATCACTGATTATAATAAGTGTTTTTATTAAGATCGAGGTGAAAGATTTTATGCGCAGTAATAGGACGAGGTATGTATGTCTGGTTGGGCTTTTGATATCTATCGGTCTTGTCCTTCACATAGTTGAAAGTTTAATTCCCATGAGTTACATTGTACCAGGAGCTAAAATGGGGCTGGCCAATATAGCAAGTCTTCTGGGACTGGTCATTTTTGGATTTAAAGTGGGGTTTCTGGTTCTATTTTTTCGGATTGTTCTGGGATCAGTATTAGCAGGAACTTTTCTATCCTTTAACTTTATGATGAGTTTTAGTGGCGGAGTACTTGGCTTTCTATTGATGGGATTGGTTTATTATTTTGCTTCGGATTATTTTAGTATAATTGGGGTTAGCATTGTGGGGGCGTTATTCCATAATGTTGGTCAGATTTTTACAGCCATGTATATAATAAGCAATTTCGGGCTGGTTTATTATCTGCCATATCTCGCTTTGCTGGCAATCCCTGCTGGATTGGGTATAGGACTTACAGTTGAATTTACCTGGAATTATCTTTCCTACAGCCCTTTGAGGGGAAAAGCATGAAAGATATTAAATTTGTGCTGGCTTCTAAGTCTCCCCGGCGAAGACAACTGCTATCCCGCCTTGATTTGAATTTTGAAGTTCACCCCAGCCAGGTAGATGAGAGCAAATATTTTCATGAAAACCCCCGGGAACACGTGATGAAACTGGCGGAGATGAAAGCGAAAGAAGTTTTTGATGATTTTAATTCGAAAAAGGTTTTGGTATTAGCCGCGGATACTATTGTGTCATTTAAAAAGGAAATACTGGAAAAACCAGAATCTCTGGAAGAGGCTGAAAATATGTTGGAGCGATTGAGAGGCAGCGAACATGAAGTAATAACCGGGATTTGTTTGCTGGAGAAAAATGGGCAGGATTATTCAACAATTATTGATTTTGAAACTACCGAGGTTTTTATGAGAGATTTTTCAAAAGCTGAGCTAAAAGGATATATTAACTCGCATGAGCCTCTGGGGAAAGCGGGGGCATATGCTATTCAGGGGCTGGGGAGTTTACTGGTTAAAAAAATTGATGGCTCCTATTTTAATGTAGTAGGTCTTCCGCTCAGCCTGCTGGGAGAGAAACTCTCAGACAGGGGATTAGGAATACTGGAGTATCAAAGTTATTCTTCCTGATTATGAACGGATTGGAGGACAAATGAGTAAATATAAACATCATACAGTAAAAGAAATGCCGGTTGAGGAAAGACCAAGAGAAAAGCTGCAGCGGCATGGAGCCAAATTTCTTTCCAGCAGTGAAATTCTGGCTTTGCTGCTGGGCAGCGGAAACAAAAGGAGAACAGCTGTGGAGTTGAGTTCTGATTTACTCTGTAAGCTCGGAGGTTTGTCAGAATTAAGCAAAGCTGGCATGAGAGAACTTCAGGAATTTTGTGGCATCGGTTCCGCTAAATCAGCCAGGATCATCGGTGCAGTCGAGCTGGGTAGAAGAATTCAGGCTCAAAGCAGCCAGAAAAAGTCATATCTATCTTCATCAAGCACTGCTGCCAGCTTTTTGATCCCGAAAATTGCTTATCTGGATCAGGAAGTAAGTATGTTATTAATGCTTGATTCCAATAATGGTTTAATAAAATCTGAAGAGTTGAGCCGTGGCAGCCTCAATGAAACCATTTTACATCCCAGAGAAGTTTTTAAAAAAGCTGTTAAGGCTAATGCAGCCGGAATTATCCTGGCTCATAATCATCCCAGCGGCAGACCTGTACCCAGCAAACATGACATCAAGTTCACAGAAAAAATATCTGAAATTGGTGAGATAATGGGCATTCCTCTACTCGATCATATTATAGTAGGGGGAAACGATTATACGAGTTTAAAAGAAGAAGATATAATATAGTCAATTTTATTAAATTTTCAAGCAAATCAATGTTGTGATAAATGGAATTTAAGAAAGGTGGAAATTTATAATGGCTTTTGATTTTTTGGGAGCACCATTTTCCCGGGATATGGGGGTGGATCTGGGAACGGCTAATACTTTAGTTTTTGTAAAAGGAAAGGGAATTATAACCAGAGAACCCTCGGTAGTGGCTTTAAGAACGGAAAACAATGAAGTTATGGCTGTGGGAAAAGAAGCTAAGAACATGATAGGAAGGACTCCTGGCAACATAGTAGCAGTGAGACCTATGAAAAACGGAGTGATTGCTGATTTCGATGTAACTCATTCAATGCTGAGATATTTTATAACTCGAGCTCATAAAAGAACTCGACTTGTGCGTCCCAGAATAATCGTCTGTGTTCCTTCCGGGGTTACCGAAGTTGAAAAGAGAGCTGTGCTCGATGCTGCCAAGCAGGCTGGAGCCCGTAAAGCATTTTTGATAGAAGAACCTATGGCTGCTGCTATAGGGGCAGAACTCCCGGTAAATGAACCAGCTGGCAGCATGATAGTCGATATTGGTGGTGGGACTACGGAAGTTGCAGTTATCAGCCTGGGAGGGATTGTTAGCAGTAAATCAATTAGAATCGGTGGAGATGAAATGGACGAAGCTCTTGTCCAGTATATTAAAAAACATTATAATGTTATGATAGGTGAGCGCACAGCCGAGGAAGTAAAAACTGAAATTGCTACTGCTTATGCAGAAGGAGAAAAAGTAGAAAAGGAAGTTCGTGGCAGGGATCTTGTTAGTGGCCTCCCTCGCAATTTGAATATATCTACCGAAGAAGTAAGAAACGCTATTAAAGAGCCAATTGACAGTATTCTGGAATCAGTCAAAATAACTCTGGAGAGAACACCTCCTGAGCTATCATCTGATATTATGGATTTTGGCATAGTTTTAACCGGCGGCGGGGCACTCTTAAAAGGAATGGACAGGTTGATAGCAGAGGAAACTGAGATTCCAGTGCATCTTGCTGAAGAACCTCTGGACTGTGTGGTGAAAGGAACTGGAAAAGCTCTGGAAGAGATCGAGTCTCTGCAGAATGTTTTAATTTCTCCTAAAAAGATATCCTGATCGAGGGGATTAAATTTGGAATATTTAAGCAATAAAAACTTAAAATTAGCTGCAGTTATTCTGCTGTTTTTCATTTTGCTTTTTGCCAATACAGCCAATGTTGACTTTTATTTTTTCAACTGGCTGGAAAATGGTATTTACAATTTAATTTCTCCCTTTTTAAATGTAGTCGAGAACGTAATTTCTTCTATAAATAATTATTATGTGGCTTTTTTAAAAACCGGTGAAATTGTAGATGAAAATGAGCGCTTAAGAGAAGAAGTAGCCAGATTGTCCACGGATAATGCAATGCTGGAAGAAGCCAGAGAACAAAATGAACGTTTTAGAGATCTGCTTTCATTTAGGGCTACAGTACCAGGAGAACCTGATATTATATCGGCTGGTGTTGTTGGTTACAGTCCTGCTACCTGGCAGAGAATGTTAACCGTTAATGCTGGCAGAAATGATGGTGTGAAAGTTAGCATGCCGGTAATTGGATATCAGGGTAATTTGAAAGGCAGAGTGGAAAAAGCAGGGATGAATTCCTCTCAGGTTAAGCTTATTTCTGATCCCGAGTTTCAGGTAGGAGGACGAGTGGCCAGAAGCGATTCGCGTGCACTGGGACTTGTCAGAGGGCTACCTGAAAGTGACGAGGAAGTAATTATGGAAAATATTCGCTGGGATGCAGATATTGAAAAGGGAGATCTCATTGTGACCTCGGCAGTTTCTGACAATTATCCTCCCGGAATCCCCATTGGAGAAGTAAAGAGAGTAGAAGTAGGCAAACAGGGTTTATCACAGGTGGCAGAGGTTAATCTAAAGGGCTTTCAAAGGACGGCGGAAGAGGCAGTAATCATAAGAGAGTGGTAATGATTTATCAAAGCTATTTTATTTTGGGAGGAAAATAGATGCGTGATGTTCTGGTTTATCTTTTAGCCCTGCTTCTGGTCCTGATTTTACAGGTATCTTTGTTTTCACGTCTCCCTGCCGCCAGTTATGGCCCGGACCTGATACTGGTTCTTGTATTTAGTGTAGGTTTTTTATTCGGCCCCAAAAAAGGCGGGGGATTTGGTTTTGTAGCAGGACTTCTACAGGATGTATTGCTCGGAGCAGGCCTGGGAAATTATACTATTTCGAGAATTATAATTGGCGCTTTTGCCGGTAAAGTTAGAGGAAGGATTTTTCCAGAAAAAATCTTTTTGATCACACCGGTAATTCTAGGATTTGCTTTAATACAGGAGATAATAATTTTTCTTCTTTCAGAAAATGTAATTTTTAGAATAGACTTCAGAAATGCCTTCATCTCGCAATTCCTTCCCTCTGCCTTATATACTACCCTGGTGGGCATGATAATATATGTGATCATATATTTTTTATTTTTTGGTGGTGGGCAGGACTATGAAGAAGAGGATTGAAGTTATAAAGATATTTGTACTAATTGTGGGTATAACTTTTTTGGGCAGGGCTGCTCAGATGCAGATTCTGCATGGAGATTTTTACCACCGTCAGGCTGAAAGCAACCGACTTTCTATACGTCCTATTTCTGCTCCTCGGGGAAGAATATACTCCCGGGAAGGCAATATACTCGTATCCAATCAGCTTGCTTTTGACGTCTATTTTATGCCAAATGAACTGGGCAGGAGAATGAGCAGGGATGAATTGTTTTTAAATCTGGCAGAAATATTGGAGTTGGAGCAGGAAGCCTTATTAAATAATTATTTTCAGGGTAGAGAAATCAGGACACCCGGTGAGGGAATTTTACTCAGAAGAAATATATCGATCGAAGAGATGATCAAAATTCAAGAAAACAGTCGTAATTTGCCCGGGATAGTTATCAGAGAATCTTCATTGAGAGATTACGTTTATGATGATTTTGCTTCCCACGTTTTAGGCTATGTTGGAGAAATAGGAGCGGCAGAACTGAGAAGAAATATGGAAGAAGGCAGAGAATACCATGGTGGAGATTTTGTTGGGGTTTCAGGTGTAGAAAGTCAGTATGAAAATTATCTTCGGGGAGAAAAAGGAGAGCAGGTTATAGAGATCAATCATAGAGGGCATAAAGAAAGGCTTTTAGAAGAAAAAGAATCCAGCTCAGGACATGATATTCAGTTAAACCTGGAGCTGGATCTGCAGTTAAAAGTAGAAAATTTGCTCGAGGAAGCTTTGTATGAATTGAGAGGGGAGGCCGAAGAGGAAGAAGATATGGAAATTCCCCGGGGCATATCGACCATGATAATAGAACTGGACTCGGGCGCTGTCCTCAGTAAGGCTAGTTATCCGGATTATAATCCGAATCGTTTTTCTCACGGACTTTCTCAGGAAGAGTTCCGAGAACTCGCTAAAGACCCCTATCAACCTCTCTTGAATCGAAATTTACAGGTAACAGTGCCTCCTGGATCTATATTTAAAATAATAACCGGTGCAGCAGCCATTGAAAATCTGGGGATTTCCGGGGATACAGAATTTTATGATGCTACAGGTACTTTCAATATCCCGGGCTGGGATAGGCCATTCACAAACTGGTTGGATTATGGGGAAGGAGAATTAGAATTTACCAGAGCAATGGCTCGTTCTAACAATATAGTTTTCTATGAGCTTGGATATGAGATGTATCAGGATTTTGGTGGGAGTCAATTGATTGAAACCGCCCGGAAATTTGGACTTGGTGATGAAACCGGAATCGATTTACCCCGAGAAAACTCCGGAAGGGTTCCGGATGGTGATTGGAAAAGAGAAAATTTAGGCGAAGGGTGGTATCCCGGAGATTCAGTCAATATGGCTATTGGCCAGGGAGATTTGCTCACTTCACCGGTCCAAATGCTGCAGATGATTGCAGCAGTAGCTAACAGAGGTGAGGTTTATACACCTAAATTGCTTCGCAGAATCATTGATTCAGAAGAAGGGATATTAAAAGATTTCACTCCTGAAAAATCGTTTGAGCTGGATTTTTCTGATGAAACTTTCGAGATTATCGAAAAAGGATTAACCCAGGCAGTAATGGAGGATTTTGGCACAGGAAGTGAAGGTTTTCATGATTTTCCTTTTGATGTGGCTGGCAAAACCGGGACAGCTCAAATGGGGGGCGGTATTAGCCATGCCTGGTTTGTAGCTTATGCACCGGTAGAAGAACCTGAAGTTGCTCTGGTGACATTCATTGAAGAGGGTGATACCAGCCGTAATGCTGTACCCATAGCCGCTGAAATTCTGGAAAATTATTTTGAAATAAATGCTCTGGAAGGTGATTGATAACATGAAGGAATCTTTCACAACAGAGATGATAGCAGAGGGTGTATTGATTAATTTAAACCCGGAGCTATCTATCGAACAAATCAAGGATAGTCTGGCTTCTCATTTACAGGAAGCAGGAGATTTTTATGAAGGCACTGATCTGTACTTAAATATTAATGAATTAACAATTTCTGCTGAGAAGTTAAATTCGCTGGTTTCTTTTATGATAAAAAAGGTCAATCCGGGCACAAAAATTTATCTGGCCGGTTTTGCTGATGATTCCGGTCAAAAGGGATTAAATAAACGACTTGCAAAAAAATCACGAGCTATAAATAATGATAAAATTTCATTTGAGAATAAAACCAGATTTGTCAAAGGAACTTTGAGGTCCGGTCAGGCTGTGGAACACCCTCATAACCTTGTTATTCTGGGCGATGTTAATCCTGGTGCTGAAGTTAGAGCAGGAGGGAATATACTGGTATTTGGTAAATTAATGGGACTAGTACATGCGGGGGTAAAAGGAGATGAATCGGCTGAAATAGTAGCTTTAAAGCTGGACCCAACTCAGATAAGAATTGCCGGTAAAATTTCTCGCCCTCCCGAAGATGAGGAGGATGTGACCGGCTTCAATCCAGAAAAGGCCGTTATTGAAGAGGAAAGAATAATCGTGGAAAAAATTGCTTTTTAAAATTCAAAGTAATCCGGAATGTTTTAGGAGGGAGATAATTTGCAGGGCAAATCTATAGTAATCACGTCGGGTAAAGGTGGAGTTGGAAAGACAACAACGACGGCCAATGTTGGAGCTGCACTAGCTCTAAAAGGCAAAAAAGTTTGCCTAATAGATGCGGATATCGGCTTAAGGAATTTAGATGTCGTTCTCGGACTGGAAAACCGAATAGTTTATGACCTGGTCGATGTAGTGGAAGATAGATGTCGGCTCGAACAGGCTCTCGTAGGCGATAAAAGGACGGAAGATCTTTATCTGCTGCCAGCAGCTCAAACCAGGGATAAAGAAGCAGTATCAGAAGAACAAATTTCTGAAGTGATTGAAGAATTAAAAAAAGAGATGGATTATGTGCTTGTAGATTCGCCCGCAGGTATAGAACAGGGTTTTAGAAACGCAATATCTGGAGTTGATCGGGCTGTTATAATTGCAACTCCGGAAGTTTCAGCTGTTAGAGATGCTGATAGAATCATTGGACTTTTAGAAGCAGAGGGTGTGAATGATCCTGAACTGGTCATAAATAGAATAAAGAAAGATATGGTTGATAGAGGAGATATGATGAATATAGATGATATGCTGGAAATTCTGGCAGTCGATATATTGGGGGTTGTTCCTGAAGAAGAGAAAATAGTTGTCTCAACAAATACCGGTGAACCTATAGTTCACAGTAATAATTCACAAGCCGGACAGGCCTTTAAAAACATATCGAGACGTATTGAAGGAGAAGATCTTCCTCTGATGGATCTCGAAGATGATTCATTTATAAATAGAATCAAAAATTTTATAGGACTGTAATACCCTATTATTACAATATTTTAGATTGGAGGGGATTATTATTAGTTTAGTGGAAAAAGTTATAGGCTTTTTTAAGGAAGATAGAAATAAAAATAACAATGAAAGCAGCAAGGATGTGGCCAAGAATAGGCTTCAATTTGTTCTGGTTCAGGATAGAATCAAACTAACTCCAGAACAAATGGAAAACTTGAGGGGGGAATTGGTAGAAGTAATGCAGAAATACATAGATGTGGAGGATGATAGAATAGAGATGGAAATTACCAGGGAAGAAGAAATGATGGCTATGATAGCTAACTTTCCCTTAAAAAATACTCAGGATTGAGGATTATAAAGGATGCATTTAGAGAAAAAGCTTTTAAAAAATCTCAATTTAACAATTCCAGTATTAGTTATAGCCCTGACAATTTTAGGCCTGATAGCTGTTTCTACAGCTGTCAGCGGAATAACTGAAAATCCCGCCGAATATCTCAGGACTCAACTGGTGGCTGCCTTCCTGGGCATCATACTTGTTGTTCTTATACAGTTTTATGATTACAGAGTCTTTAGAGAATATGATGTAATATTATATCTAATTACAATCTCTATACTTTCCGCCCTTCTGGTCGCTGGCGCTACCGCAGGCGGAGGAACCCGCTGGCTCACTCTGGGTCCGGTGACATTCCAGCCTTCTGAAATCGCTAAAATTTTATTGATTTTATTTTTTGCCAGCTGGATGGACAGAAATGAGGAAGAATTGAGTAGTTTCAAGGGGTTTATTAAGCATCTGGGTTATTTGCTTCCTCCATTTTTTTTGGTGGTTCTTCAAAATGATCTTGGCACTGCTCTGGTTCTGGTCTTCATTTTTTTAACCATGTTTTATATTGCTGGTGGAAGAGTGAAAGATATTGTGTTGACTTTTGGCGGCGGGTTTATTGCTGTTGTGGTTATGATTTCTTCGCATATATATTTTTCTACTCCTCTTATATTTCTCCAGCCCTATCAGCTCAATCGCTTGATCGGCTTTATCAAGCCTGAGATAGATCCCAGAGGTATTGGTTATAATATCATTCAGGTTAGAATTGCTATAGGTTCGGGACAGTTAACAGGCCGGGGTTTTAGGCAGGGGCCTCAAAATCAACTAAATTTCCTGCCAGAACAGCATACGGATTTTATCTTTGCTGTAATAGGAGAAGAATTTGGATTTATTGGAGCCGCTTTAATTATAATTTTATTTGTGCTGCTGCTTCTGCAAATAATAAAAGTGGCTCTTAAAGCCAAGGATAATTTTGGAAAATTGATCACGGCAGGAATAATAGCCATGTTTTTCTTTCATTTCATCGAGAATGTAGGAATGTCTTTGGGGATTATGCCTATAACCGGTATTCCTCTGCCTTTTATAAGCTATGGAGGTAGTTCAATGGTCACCTCTATGGTGGCTATAGGATTGATTTTAAATATTAATATTCGCAGAAAAAAGATAAACTTTTAGCTCGTTTAAGAGGTGGTTTGAAAAATATGCAGAAAAAAAAGCCTTTCGATAAAATAAATGATAAATTGTATCAGGTTGAGAGTCCTGAGAGGTATATTGGCCGCGAGTGGAATTCAGTCAAGAAAAACTGGAATGAAATCGATCATCGCGTGTGTCTCGCTTTTCCCGATGTCTATGAGATAGGCATGTCTCATTTAGGTATAAGGATTCTGTATCATCTATTGAATTCCCAGGAAAATGTACTTTGTGAAAGGGTTTTTGCCCCCTGGGTGGATATGGAAAAGCTGCTGCGAGAAAATTATGTCGAACTTTTTTCTTTAGAAAATAAGCGCAGAGTCAAAGATTTTGATATCCTGGGATTTACCCTACAATATGAAATGAGCTATACGACGATTTTGAATATGCTAGATCTGGGAAATATACCAATCCACAATGAAAATAGATCCGATGAAGATCCCCTGATTATAGCCGGCGGAGCAAATGTTTTCAATCCGGAGCCTATAGCTGATTTCATCGATTTATTTTATATTGGAGAAGCAGAAAAAGGTATTTTGGAGCTGGTGTATCAATACAAAAATCTTTACAGGCGCGGATTTTCTCGAGCTGCGATATTGAATAACCTTTCTTTTTTAGATGGGGTTTATGTTCCCGATTTTTATGAAGCTTCTTATAGCGAAGGTAGTTTTACCGACATTAAACCCGTGTCTGAAGATATAAAATCATCTGTGGAGCGTCAATTTGTTGAAGATCTAGACGAAGCGTTTTTTCCGACTGAGCAGATCGTGCCTTATATGGATATTGTTCACAATAGAGCTATCATAGAAATTTCCCGGGGCTGTCAAAGAGGATGCAGATTCTGCAGTGCAGGAATGTGTTATAGACCTGCGAGGGAAAGAAGTCGGGAAAAGATCTTAGGGCTGACTGAAGAGATTCTGGAAAATACGGGCTATGAAGAAATTTCGTTAACATCATTAAATACCGCTGATCATACCGAGATAGTTGAAATCGTTTCTGAATTGAATAACAGATTTGCTGATAAAATGGTCAACATCTCCCTGCCTTCTCTAAGGGTTAACTCATTTTCTGTGGAGCTGGCGCAGCAGGTTCAGAAAGTTAGAAGGAGTGGTCTGACTTTTGCCCCTGAGGCTGGGACTCAACGTCTAAGAGATTTGATAAATAAAGGTGTTGATGAAGAAGACTATTTCAAGGCAGTTGAAGCCGCTTTTGAGAGCGGCTGGTATAGAATAAAATTATACTTTATGATCGGACTCCCCGGGGAAAGGAAAGAGGACCTTGCTGGACTTGTTAAAATGGTGCAAAAAACTTCAGAGCTTGGAAGGGAAATAAGAAAAAAATCCGGTTACAATATGAAGCCCATAGAAGTGCAGGTTAATGTCACCACGTTTGTGCCCAAGCCTTTCACTCCATTCCAGTGGGCAGATATGGCTTCAGAGGAGGAAATTGAGAATAAACTTGATTATCTGAAAGATAATCTCACCGGTAAGGGGATCTACTTCGACTGGAATGATCCCGGGTTGAGCAGGCTGGAAGGCGTGCTGGCTAGAGGGGATAGAAGACTAGGAGAAATAATTTTTGAAGTCTGGCGTCAGGGGGGGCGGCTGGAAGGATGGAGTGAAAAAATTGATATTGATTTTTGGGAAAAAGCTTTTGAACAGTCTGAGCTGTCTCCGGAAGAGTTTTTGAATGGTTATGATATAGAGGACAATCTGCCCTGGAATCATTTAAATCCTGGCGTTGAAAATAGTTTTTTGATAAGAGAGCTGAGAGAATCAGAAAATGAAAATCTAACGCCTGATTGCCGCTGGTCTTATTGTGTTAGTTGTGGTATCTGCAAAACACCCCGCGATTCTCTTCGTCTCTGCCAGAAAAAAGATGAGAAAGCCTGTGATTCTTCATGATGATTAGAAGCAGATTCGCCAAAAAAAGAAGGCTGAGATATATATCACATCTGGAACTTCTGGATACTTTTAGAAGGGCAGTTCGCAGGGCGAAAATCCCCGGCAAATACAGCGAGGGTTATAATCCCACTTTAAATCTTTCGCTTTCACAACCTCTTCCGGTTGGTATGCCCGGGGGAGGAGAATATCTTGACCTTGAGCTCAATGAGGCAGTCTCCGGAGAGAAGTTCGTCATGAAACTAAACAAAAATTTACCAGCAGGTATAAAAATGGATGAAGCCAGAATGGTGAAGGATAAAAATTTAAAATCCCTCCAGGCTTTGGTGGATAGGGCTCGTTACATCATTGAACCCCCTGAAAATAAAGATGAAGAATACAGGATTATTTTGGACAAGCTGAAAAACAGCTGTGAATTGATAGTAACCAGAGAGAGAAGAAATAAAGACGACCGACAATATAATATACGTGAAATGATCCATGAGATTGCCCTCAACGAAGATAATCGCTGGTCTTTTCTTGTAAGCACCGGCAGCAGAGGGAATGTTAGACCTCAGGAAATTGTGCAGGCTTTAAGAAAGTTCAAACCGGGCCTTCCCGCAGTTCCTATAATCAACTTTTGCAGAGAAGGAATGTATGTAAGTTATGAGGACAGGATAATAACGCCGCTTTCCGAGGAGATACTGGAGGAGAGATAATTGTGAGCAGAAATGATAAAAAAATTATAATAAATTCGGGGATAAGAGAAAAAAGAGCTGCAGTACTGGTCAATGATAATCTCGATAATATTTTCTTCGAAAGAGATACTTACGATAGAGATGCAGGAAGTATTTATAGGGGAAAAGTAAAAGATGTTCTTCCTGGCATGCAGGCGGCCTTTGTTGATATCGGTAATGATCGCAATGCATTTTTGCATTTAAATGATGCTTATCCTTTATTTAATAGCAAACAGAGGCATTTGTACTCGCAAAAAGATTTAAAAATAAATCAGGTTCTCAGTCCAGGCCAGGAAATTATGATACAGGTGACAAAAGAACCCATAAAAAGTAAAGGAGCTAAGATCACCTGCCGGATAAGTCTTCCAGGAAGATATTACGTCTTTTTACCGCATGACACAAGAACGAATATATCAAGAAGAATCGATGATCAGCAGGAAAGAAACAGGTTAAAAAGTATAACAGGAGAAATTGTTGATGATAGTCATGGTGTGATTATCAGAACAAATGCTGCTGGAAAACAAAAGAAGCTTCTGCTCAAAGATTATAATTTTTTAAAGTCATTATGGGAGCGAATAAAAAACAGATATTATCGATCCAGCGCGCCTAAACTTCTTCACAGCGATATTAACCTGATACATCAGGTGGTTAGGGATCATCTATCTTCAGATATAGATAGGGTCGTTATAGATGATCAAGAGGATTATGAAAATCTCTCCAGTTTTGCTGAAAAACTGGCTCCCAATATTAATTCCAGAATTTTTCTTTATGAAAGAGATAGACCGATCTTTGAGACTTATGGTATCGAACAGGAATTGAAATCACTGATGCAGAGGAAGGTCTGGCTTAAGTCCGGTGGATATATTACTTTTGATTCCACTGAAGCACTGGTTGCAGTCGATGTCAATACAGGTAAATTTACCGGGCAAAAAAATCTTCAGGATACTGTTTTTAAGACGAATCTGGAAGCTGCCAAGGAAATTTCCAGACAGCTGAGATTGAGAGATATAGGCGGAATTATAATAATTGATTTTATTGACATGGAAATAAAATCCAATCGAGAAAAGGTTTTGGAAGTTCTGGAAAGGGAAATGGAAAATGATAGAACCAAAACTTCAATACTGGGTCTGACCGAACTTGGACTCGTTGAAATGACTCGAAAGAAAGTGAGAGAAAGACTGGGTGAATTAATTCAAAAAGAATGCCCTTACTGTGAAGGTACTGGCCGTATAATATCTGAAACCACTATGGCATTTAGAGTCATTAGAAAGCTTACTTCCCTAGCTTCCAGAGAAAATTTTCAAGCGATTTTACTTGAAGTACATCCCGACGTCGCCTCTGTATTAATAGGTAACCGGGGAGAAAAATTAAACATACTGGAGGAAGAATTGAATAAAGATATATATATTAGGGGCAATAACGATCTTCACATGAAGGATATCGATATAATAGATAAAGGCAGCAGAAAAAGATTAAAAGAGATGGCCCTCCCTGTTAAAGAAGGAGGCAAATACAGGTTCAAAATTGAAGAACAACATTCCGAAAACGAATCTGCGGGAATTGCGCGCAAAAAAGGTTATATTATCATTATAGAAGAAGCCGGAGATAAAGTTGGAGAAAAAGTTAAAGTGAAAATAACCTCTGTACATCGCACCTACGCTCAAGCCGAGTTGATCGATAGGTCTTGACTTTTGATCAGAAATATGCTAGAATTTCAACCTGTAGATAATGGTATGTAAATTGCGATAGAACAATATATTTATTGTCCTGCCTAAAATTTATTTTTCTATCTTTTTCTGATGATTATTCTAGTTGGAGGGGGTGGAAGTAAATGTATGCAATTATCAGAACCGGAGGCAAACAGTACAGGGTAAAGGAAGGCGATAATTTGAAGGTTGAGAAATTAGATTACGAAGAGGGAGACAGTATTTCCTTCGATGAAGTGCTGGCTGTTTCCGATGACGAAGATTTTAAAGTTGGAAAGCCAGTTCTAGAATCTGCTGAAGTAAAAGCTGAAGTCCTTGAACATGGAAAAAATAAAAAAGTTGAGGTTTTCAAATTCAAGCCCAAAAAACGTTATAAAAAGAAGACCGGACATAGACAGCCTTTTACCAGAATTAAAATTGATGAAATTGTTAGTGAATAATTTTTTCTTCAGCAATATATATTTTACTTTCAGGGGGTGAGGAAAAATGGCCCAAAAGAAGGCGGTAAGCAGTACGCAGAATGGTAGAGATAGTATATCTAAAAGGCTGGGCGCAAAAGAATTTGATGGCGAGTTTGTAACCGCGGGAAGTATACTTGTCAGACAGCGAGGTACCAAGTTTCATCCCGGTTATAATGTTGGTCGGGGTAGCGATGATACTCTTTTTGCTAAAACCGATGGATACGTCAATTACGAGCGTTCTGGTAAGTCAAATCGCAAGGTGAGTGTTTATGAGCCGGAACATTATGCGGTAGTTCAAAAAGCTGCTAATTAATCATTTTAGAAATTTTGTTTTCAAAAACCTTTTGTAAATTTGAGATGCAGCTTTATCAGCCCTCAGTAGTTTACACTGAGGGATTTTTTATTGAGGTGATTAATATGTTTGTTGATGAAATTGAAATAA
This sequence comes from uncultured Halanaerobiaceae bacterium, assembly GCA_964436625.1. Classification (GTDB taxonomy): domain Bacteria; phylum Bacillota; class Halanaerobiia; order Halanaerobiales; family Halarsenatibacteraceae; genus Halarsenatibacter. The sequence goes on from CAYTDP010000019.1 coordinate 34,277, forward strand.
AAATAGAGGGCGGCAGCGGAGGTGACGGAGCCGTCAGCTTTCAAAAGGAAAAATTTGAACCCAGAGGTGGACCTGATGGGGGCGATGGAGGAGATGGAGGAGATGTAATTTTAAAAGTAGACGAGGGTATAAATACATTAAACCATCTCAGATATAAAAGCAAATATGAAGCTCAGGACGGAGAAAATGGAGCAGAAAGAAATAAAAAAGGCAGAACCGGGAAGGATAAAATCATAAAAGTTGCCCCTGGAACGGTAGTTTTTGATCGAATAGGGAGAAAACTTGCCGATTTGACTGAAGATCAAGAGGAGTTTGTAGCAGCGGAAGGAGGAAAAGGAGGAAGAGGCAATGCCAGGTTTAAGAGTTCTTCCAGACAGGCGCCTAAATTTTCCGAGAATGGTGAGAGCGGGGAAAAGAAAATACTGAAGCTCGAGTTGAAGCTCCTGGCTGATGTGGGATTAGTGGGTTTTCCTAACGTTGGTAAATCTACTTTTATCTCAATGATCACTTCTGCCAGGCCAAAAATAGACAATTATCACTTTACCACTGTAGAACCCAATCTGGGAGTGGTTAATTATCAGGAATATTCCAGTTATGTAATAGCCGATGTACCAGGGCTGATAGAAGGGGCTCACAGGGGGGAAGGTTTGGGTGATCAGTTTCTAAAACATCTTGAGCGCACCAGACTTTTGGTGCATATGATCGATGCCTCTGGTATCGAGGGAAGACATCCTGAAGAGGATTATCATAAAATTAATAATGAGCTTCAGCGTTTTAATCCATCACTGGCTCAGCTCAATCAAATAATTGTTTTGAACAAAATCGATATACCCCGGGCGCGCAGGAATATAGCAGATCTCATGAAAAAATTTCAAAACATGGGGCTTGATGTCTATCCCATTTCGGCTGCTACAGGGGAAGGCGTTGAAATTTTGAAAAAAGAAATTGGTGAGACGCTGGAAGAAATTGAAGAAGTACGCGCAGGTCAGGAGGATGAGTTCGACGATAGCGAAGAAGTGGTTATCACACCAGATGCCTCTGATGAGAGGAGTGAAAAATTTATTGTAAACAGGGTGGCGCCTGATCGTTTCAGAGTAGAAGGCAATTTTGTCGAAAAACTTATAGATAGAACTGATTTAAATGATGAACCCTCGCTGCGCAGAATGCTGTCTATTTTGCGGAATGAGGGTCTTTATGAGGAGCTGGAAAGAGCCGGGATTGAAAATGGCATGACGGTGATCATTGGGGAACAGGAATTCGACTACGTGAGGTAAGCATCGGGAGGTGTTATCAATTACAGATTTAAACAGCAAGCAGAGAAGTTTTCTTACCGGAGAAAGTCATGATTTAAATCCTCTTGTTCATGTTGGTAAGGAAGGAATTTCTCAGGGGGTTGTAGATCAAACCTCTGAAACACTAAAAGACCATGAACTGATAAAAGTTAGGATCAATGATAATGCTCCTGTGGATGTAGAAGAGAGTGCAGAAATTATTTCACGCAAAACTAGCTCAGAAGTTGTACAAATTATTGGTAGTGTGATTATTCTTTATAAAGAAAATCCGGATGATCCTCAGTATAATCTCCCGGAATAAATTCATTATTTCAGCGGTAATGCATGTTATACATTACCGCATTTTCATATCGCCAAAAAATACAGACAATTAAAGCAGTTAGGAAAAAGGCGGGAGGTATTGAC
>CAYTDP010000020.1:0-35411 GCA_964436625.1 uncultured Halanaerobiaceae bacterium
GGAGCTCTCGTGAAGGAAGCACTATTTTTGGGCCGAAAACTAAACTTAAGCAGAGAAAAAATTTCATCGTGAGCGGAGCTTCATAGCTTCCATGAATGAGGACTATATAAAACGGGAAAATGTCCTAAATGCAGATGTTCTTAAACAAAATCCAACAACTGATGTAGAGAAGAACCTAAATTTTAAATTCTGTAACAAAATTAATTTACTTATACAGTTTAATATGCTAAAATGTATATACAAACAATTGAGAAATGCAGAAAATCAATCTTAATGTCGCCATGATGTCGCCATGCTAGGAAAGCTACTCTCTCCATTTTCATAATGCCTTTCCCCAATTCGGACCTATCTGCTGCTGCAAAGGATTAATTCTGGCTTTCAGAGGAGTATTTTGCCCTCGAAATTCCTCGCAGGATAAGAATAGACCTTTAGTCCCCCTCGTTTTTATCAGCTCTGAGCTCACAGTAAAAACGCGTCAGTTCTAATATTACGGCTAATACTGACAGAAATCATATTTCTGAAAAGATAAATAATAAGATTATCTGTTATTGCATTCACATTATCAGCAGATGAAAGGAGGTGAGCAGGTTGGGTATGAAATATTATGATATTAGGATGATGTCCAGTGTTCTCAACATGTCGCGGGAAGAAATCGAGGAGAAGCTGAAAGATGGAGATCTTTCGGGCAGGCAGATCTGCGGCAAATGGATGGCTTCGGAAAGACAGGTAAGAGAATATCTCGACCGTAAAAAGGGAGAGAAATATACCCTTTATGGCGGGCTGTGACCGGGATTATGAAGAAAAGAATATGGCGCCTGTAATCATCACCGAAAGATTCAGCCTGGCAAAATCTAAATTCAGTTTTTTTAAAAGAAAAATACTCACCTGCGACGGCTTTGAAAAACTTACGGACGAAAGATAACCCGGTAATCTTTAAACCTGTCGCAGGTGAGTGTTTTATTTTTTTCGGGATTTTTTCAGGGGAATCTTAACCGTAAATGTGCTTCCTCTTTCTGAGCTCTCCAGGTCTATCTCTCCATTTAGAGCCTCAACCAGCTCTTTTGTTATCGCCAGACCGATTCCAGATCCTCCCGTATCCCGGGAACGCGAATCATCGGTGCGATAAAACCTCTCAAAGATTAACTCCTGATCCTCTTCATCTATTCCCATTCCCGTATCAGCCACTGCGATTAAGAGTTCGTCCTGCGGCATGCTCCGAACTAAAAATTCAACTTCACCGCCCTCATCGGTATATTTAATAGCATTTGACAGCAGGTTCTGAATTATACTCCTCAGCGCTTCCGGGTCGGTTTTTATCACCTCTGTATGAAGAGAGAATGAGCTATTAAAATCCAGTCCTTTTTCCTCTGCCCGGGAGCGAAAAACCCGGTCGAGTTCATTCACCATATCTGTTAGATTTGTACTGCTCATATTCATATCATGAATTTTTTTCTCAGCTGCGGCCAGATCTTTGATCCGGCCGCTTAACTCAACCAGCCGCCGGGTTTCCTCTTTGAGTTCGGCAATTGTCTCTTCATCTGGTTCTAATATCCCATCCTCAAGAGCGGTAACATAATTGAGAAGATTGTTTACAGGGGTTCTTAGCTCGTGACTGAAATCGGAGGCTGATTCCCGGCGAACCCTTTCCAGATATTTGAGCCTGTTTCCCAGCTGGTTAATCTCTTCAGACAAATTTTTTAGCTCAGAGGTCCGATCGATCGAAATTTCAACATCGTAATTTTCTTCCCGCAATTTGCTGACGGCCGCCACCAGCCTGTTTAAAGGCCCGGCAAGCCTGGAACCTAGATAATAGGTGAGCAGAGCGGCGACAATAATGAGCCCGGCGGTGAGAGGGGTCATAAATCTATAAACATCTGAAACAAATTCCTCCGTCCTTTCATCAATCTCAGCTGCCAGTGCTGAGCGATCATCGCGCCGGGGCCAGGTAATCAGCCCTATATAATTATTATCCACATAAATTTCAAAGCCTTCTTCCGGCATTTCATGCATCATGCTCTCTCTTCTTTTTTGTCTGTCCTCATGGTCATGATGAGGACCATGATCTTGATGTTCATGGTGAGGTGGGCCCCTATCATCTCTCATCATTCCGCCTCGATCGTCCTGTCCAGCCGGTCCCGGCGCTGGATGATAGATCAAATTATAATAAGAGGTATAGTCTCTTATCTCTTCCCTGACCCGGCTGAAATCCCCGGTTTCCCGGTATACCGATTCAAGGTGCTGTTCAAAATCTTCAAGCTGTCGGGCAGTTTCTCTGAGCTGATAATCGGAGAAATAACGGCTTAAGCTTATATTAAAAACCAGAACTGAGCCGATCAGAGTTAACACTATAATAACCAGAGCACCGAGGAAAAATTTAAACTTAAGACTTCTCATAATCAATTTCATCCTCAAAGCGATAACCCATGCCATAAACTGTCTCAATTAATTCGTCTTTGCTCAGATCAAGTTTTTTGCGGATATTTTTTATATGAACATCGACAGTTCTATCAAAACCTTCATAATCGATGCCCCGGGCCTTTCTCACCAGCTGATCCCGGCTCAATATCTGGCCTCTGTGCTCCAGCAGCACCTTAAAAAGCTGATATTCGACTGCTGTGAAGCCAGCATCTTCACCATCAACTTTGACTTTACCTGCCTCCGGCAAAACTTCGATCCCGAAATCGCCGATATATATACTTTTATCGCTGTAAAACTCCCTAAAGCGTTTGAGATTGGCCTTGACTCTGGCGACCAGTTCCCGGGGACTGAAAGGCTTTACCACATAATCATCCGCACCTCTGGCAAAACCTTCGATCCTTTCTTCTTCTGAAGAGCGGGCGGTCAGCATTATTATGGGCAGATCCGAAAAGCTTCGTATATCTTCAGCAACTTCCTCGCCCGACATGCCGGGCAGCATCAAATCCAGGATCAACAAATCCGGCTCCTCTTCATAGACCAACTCCAGAGCTTCATCTCCCCGGGAAGCCTCTCTGACGGTAAACCCCGCTTCCTCCAGGTAACTGCTGGTGATCTTGCGTACTTTTTTTTCATCATCGACGATCAGGATCTCCGCATCCATTAGATTCACTCTCCAATCAAACTCTGTTTATTAAATCAGCTCCACAGCCCTGAATAATGACAGGCAAGCTTTCTGATCAGTTCTTCCAGTTCCTCCAGCGCCTCCAGAAGTTCCTCATCCAGTACTTCTATTACCTCTTCAGTTCTGGGCTGTCCTACCTCTCTGGTTATTTTGTTGATATAGATATTCAAATCTTTTTTCATCTCCAGATACTTATTTTCCAGCTCGCTTTCCTGGGTTAATTGTGTTAAATTATCCATAACCTCGATACACCAATCAAGTCCTTTTAAGGTTTCATGCAGCTCATCAAAACCTGCCTTCTCTTCGCCTACTCTTAAAGCTTCTAAAGAGGAATTAAAACCATTTATTACCCTCGGCAGATAGCACTGTACATCCATAAATGTCTTTTCAGCAATATCGACCGGGTCTCTGGTTTCAATTTCTATCACCTGAATATCTGAAGCGGCCGGATTATCACCGGGCAAATTACAGTCATATTCCTCGCCGTCAACCTCCAGGCTGCCGATTATTCGGTCATCAAGATAGCATTTTATATCGCCCAAAATATCCAGCAGATTTTCTCCTGAAACATCTTCATTCCAATTTTCTCCATCAACATATACTTCCATGTTTTCTTCCCCCCAGTAATATTGGTTATGATATCCCAATTTAACCTGTTAAAATATAATCCTATGTAAAATACCGAAAGGCTGGTTTTATAACTTATCTTAGCTTCTATTCATAAATTAAATATCCATCACCTTTTACCTGCAAAATAACTTTATTCTTTCCAAGAAAGAGGAAAAGGGCCCCTGGATGGGGCCTTTTTCTTCTGTCTGAATTTAGTTTTTGCCATGGATTTGATCAGGGATTCGATAAATTTCCAGTTTATAAAGCAATTTCATCGACGGTTCTGGAGAAAAACCAGTTTTTTAGGTAGCTCGTTGGTGCTCATTAAAAAGGGAAAAAGAGCGGTATAAATATCATCGCCAGTAAGAACACCAGAATCTGCAGCAGCCATCCGGTCTTCAAATAATCAATAAAGCTGTAATCGGCCGGGCCCAAAACAAGCGCATTTGGCGGCGTGGCCACTGGAGTCAAAAAGCAGCATGAAGAAGCCATCGCCACTCCCAGCAACAAAGGGTGCGGATTCATGCCGGCAGCCATCGCTACTTCGATGCCTATAGGAGCCATAAGGGCCGAAGTTGCTGTATTGGACATGAAATTGGTCAGAAAAACTGTGATCAGAAATATAGCCGCAAATATCAAAAGCGGGTGTGAGGCAGAATTGGTTATCCCTTCCGCTATCATTCGGGCGCTGCCCGTCTTTTCCATGGCCGTACCCAGAGGAAGCATGCCGGCAAATAAAAATATCGTAGTCCAGTTTACGGCCGAAAAGGCCTCATCGACCGTTATACAACCTGAAATTATGGTCAGCACTGCTCCCAGCATGGCTGCAGTAAGCAGAGAGACAAAACCGGTTATCATGGCCACGAGGACGAAAAATAGTATAGCCATCGATCTTTTCATCTTATCATGGCGAATTTCCCCCCGGTCGATTTTGACGTTTTCCGGGGCAGCTTCAAATTCCTTGTTCTCAGGAAGAAATCTTTTTCCCAGGGTCAGGAAGAGAATCCCGGCTGCAAACATCACACCGCCGACCCGGGCAAATTCGAAAAAACCGAAAGCTTCGAGCGAATAGGTCTCCAGGGTGCTGTTGATAATAGCATTGGGGGGAGTGCCTATAACGGTCATCGTGCCGCCCAGCGAAGCAGCATATGCCACCGGCATCAGTACTGTTCGCGGACTCAGTCCTTTTTTATGGCTCATGGAAATCACTATCGGCAGAAAAACAGCTGTTGTACCAGTATTGTTTAAAAAGGCCGACATGATACCGATCACGAACATTATCAAGATCAAAAACCTGGTCGAGCTGCCTCCGGCCAGTCTCAAAATATGATCCCCTATATAATCGGCAAAACCTGTTCTGAATACTCCTTCCCCCACTATGAACATGGCCAGAAAGAGCATAACCCACTGGTTTCCCCAGTAAGAAAAAGCAGCTTCAGATTCCATTATTCCCGTAAGACTCAAGGCAACTGGAACAGCCATAGCCGTCACCGGTATGGGGATGATCTCCGTAAAGAAAAGAATGCTGGCTGAGAGCAGTATTAAAAGCGTGATTATTTCCGGGCTCAATATCAATCTTCTTCCCCGTCAATCACAGGAAGAGTTGAGCCTCCGGACGGCATTATCAAAACATCCGGTTCTTCAGCTTCAGCCCTTTTATGTGCCATTTCCAAAGCCTCAGAAATGCTCTCAGCAGCAGTAAAGAATATGCTCTCTGTGTAATCTTCTCCCATATCTGAAACCAGAATAACTTCACATTTTTCCAGAACCATTGCTATGGCAGCTGCTTTATGACCGCCGAGCTGAAAATCTTTTTGAATTTTCTCGATGATTTCTTCAGGAGAGTCGGACTCCTCCATCCAATCAGCGAATGTCTCCTCTCCCAGACCTTCTGAGCAGGAAGCAGCCAGAATTATAGTTCCACCCTCTTTGACAGCTCTGCTGGCATTATCCAGTGCCTTCTGAGCCTGATAAAGATTCAGATCCTTCGGATGCCCCCCGGGAGATACCACGACTGTGTCAGCAGGGTCAGAAATTTTAATTCGATAATGTCTGTCCAGATAATCACAGCATTCGCGGTGAGCTGTTACAGGATCTCCGGCCGCGGCTTTGACTATTCTTTTTTCTTCGTCCAGGACAACATTGACAATAAAATCTATCTGGATAAAATCTTTGATCTCTTCGATATCTTCTCTTACCGGATTATCTTCCATCCTGCCTGACGCTGATTTTTCTGATACCATCATACTATGATTGTTCTCTATAGCATCAGCTGTAGATACCCCGGGCATGATAGCTTTAGCCCCGCCGCTGTAACCGGCAAAATAGTGGTATTCAACGTTTCCCAGACAAATTACTCTGTCAGCTCTGACTACCGGTTCAAAAACATCTACCGGGGTCCCGGCTTCTGTTTCACCGATGTTTATACAGCCCTTTTCATCTTTGTCGATGCACTTTACCCTTTCGTAAATTTTTTTGCCCACGAGTTTCTGCTGTTCATTTTGAGAATGTCCGCGATGAATCCCCGTGGCAAAGACAATCTTGATATCCTCATCCTTTACTCCTCCCCGATTAAGTTCTCTAAGAACCGTCGGGAGAATTTTATAACTCGGAAGTGGACGCGTGATATCGCTTGTGATTATGACAACTTTTTCGCCAGGACAGACAATTTCTGAAAGTTTATCTGAATCCACCGGACCTGTGAGCGCCTGTTCTATCTCCTGTTTTTCAGTCAGAGAAAGATCAAATTTTTTGGGGGTCAGTTCGCCAGCCAGGCTCTGTGAGTCCAGATCGAATGAAAGTGATTCCCTGCCATAACCTATTTCAAATTTCAAGATTATCCCTCCTGCACTGGTTCAAAATTTTTTAATACAAAGTCTTAAAATCCCTGCGGGCCTAAATCAGCAAAGGACCGCAGGGAAATATATACCTGCCGGGAAAGCCGGTTGAAATTTTTACTCTTCTCTGTACTTTTCAACTCCGGTCTCATAGAGATTGTTACCCCGGGCATCAATAGCGACTATACAGGGAAATTGATCGACTTCTAATCTTCTGACCGCTTCGGTTCCCAGATCGGGATAAGCTATAACTTCCGCTTCAGTCACCGAATCGGCAATAACAGCAGCAGCCCCGCCGATGGCCGCAAAGTAAACCGCTCTGTCCTGCATGCTTTCTATGACCTTTTCACTTCTTGGGCCTTTACCTATCATTCCTTTCAAACCTTCTTCAATAAGTCCGGGCGTGAAAGGATCCATTCTATAACTGGTTGTAGGTCCGCAGGAGCCGATCACCTGATGTTCTCTGGCCGGGCAGGGTCCAACATAGTATATTACTGAACCTTCCAGCTCCATGGGCATATCGTCTGAATCAAGATCATCGAGCAGCCGGTCGTGAGCAGCATCTCTAGCTGTATAAATTGTTCCTGAAAGATTTACCTGATCTCCAGCTTCGAGCTCATTTATATCCTGCTGGGTCAGGGGGATTTCTACTTCTTTAATGCTGGACATATTAATTCCTCCTCTGACTGATGATTATAGTTTGACTATTTTGTGACGGGCGGCATGGCAGTTCAGATTGACAGCTACCGGAAGTGTTGCTATATGAGTGGGATGGGTTTCGATATTGACAGAAAGAGCGGTATTTCTTCCTCCCAGCCCCTGAGGACCCACTCCTGATTTGTTAATCTCCTCCAGAATATCCTCTTCGAGTTCCTGATAACGGGAATCAGGGTTAGAGGAATCGATTTCCCGGGACAAAGCTTCTTTAGCCAGCATAGTAGATTTTTCCATGGTGCCTCCTATACCGACGCCTACCACAACTGGCGGGCAGGGATTGCCTCCGGCACTTACTACCGTATCAATAACAAATTCTTTCACCCCTTCAACGCCATCAGCAGGCTTGAGCATAGCTATATCACCCATGTTTTCACTGCCTGCGCCTTTGGGCAGTATTTCCAGTTTGAACTCATCTCCCTCAACTATCCGGGGATAGATAATGGCCGGAGTGTTATCTTCAGTATTTTCTCTGTCAAAAACGGGATCCTCGACCACGGATTTTCGCAGTGGATGGTCACGGTAAGCACTGCTGACTCCCTGGTTTATACTTTCTTCCAGAGTCCCCCCTTCGATTTGAATCTCTTCTCCTATAGTTGCATAAACAACGACCAATCCGGTGTCCTGACACATAGGCACCATCTCTTCCCGGGCCAGCTCAAAATTCTCGATGATGTTTTCCAGGCTGTAACGTCCGAACTCAGATTCTTCTTTTTCTTTCGCATCATGCAGAGCAGCTTCGACATCTTCGGGCAGATCACAGGCGGCTTCGATGCAGGCCTGTTTAACTTCACTGATAATATTTTTCGCCTCTATTTTTCTCATCTTTTATGCCTCCTCTTTCCGCAAGTATTTTGACAGCTTCCCCCCGGAGCTTCCGCCCGGGATCAGCATTCCTGCTGCCAATCCCGGACGGCTTTAGCTTCCTCCGGAGTGGATTATTAATGATTTATTATTTACAGGTTCCGCTTTACCAGAGTCCCAGTAATTTCCACCAGGCACCACCGATAGTCACCCATAAAATTATATGGATTACAGATATCATAAAGCCGGTCTTCCACCAGGTCTTCTGAGGAACAAATCCGGCTCCGAAATAAATCGGGGCAGTACCGGTTCCATAATGAGTTGTGGAAGCAAACAGATTGCTGAAGAATGCCAGTACAAGGGCAGCCAGCATCGGAGGAGCTCCTGCGGCTATCGATACTCCCAAAAAGGCTCCGTACATTGCTGTAATGTGTGCTGTCATGCTGGCAAAGAAATAATGGCTGTAGTAATAAACAACTGCCAGAACCAAAAAGGCCATCATGCCCGGCCAGCCTGCCACAACTTCTCCCATAAATTCAGTGAACCAGTCGACAAGCCCCAGTTCGTTTAGATAACCTGCCATCATGACCAGGGCAGCAAACCAGACAAGTGTATTCCAGGCTCCTTTTTCAGATTTTATATCTTCCCAGCTCAAAACACGGGTGATAAGCAGCATGCAGAGACCTATAAGTCCACCGGTCGTTCCTCCTACACCCAGCTGTTCGCCAAATATCCAGAGGACCAGAACCACTACAAAAGTCAGCATCATGAACTTTTCCGATGTCTTTAAAGCGCCCATTTTATCCAGCTCTTCAGCCGCCATATCCGAAGCTCCGGGTGTCTCTTTTACTTCGGGAGGATAAACCTTATAGACCACATAGGGCACTATCAAAAGAGTGGCCAGGCCTGGAACCAGCGCTGCAGTGAACCATCTCGTCCAGGTTATCTGAATGCCTGCCACATCCGAAGCAAATTCTACGATCAGGGGATTGGCTGCCATCGCTGTCATGAACATAGCACAGACTGCCAGATCTCCCTGGAAAACTGATTTCATCAGGAAAGAACCTACTTTTCTTTCGGTGCCATCATTGGGATTTGAATCGTAAGTGTCACATATTGAACGCACAATCGGAAAGATTATTCCTCCAGCTCTGGAAGTGTTGCTGGGGATTGTCGGACCCAGAACCAGGTTGCTGAAATTCAGGGCATAGGAAAGACCGAGAGTCTTTTTACCGAACCTCTTGATGAACACATAGGAAATTCGTCTTCCCAGCCCGGTTTTAATAAAACCTCGCGCCAGAAAAAATGCTATTACTATGAGCCATATGGTGCTGTTGGCAAAACCGCTCAAAGCTTCATCTATGGTCAGTGTTTCTGTAATTACAGTGGTGGTTATGCCCAGAAATGCTATGACTCCCATCGGAAATGGTCTCAGGATAAAGCCCAGAATAGTGGCCACAAAGATAGAGAATAGCTGCCAGGCTTCCGGAGTGACCCCTTCAGGCGTGGGCATTAGCCAGATTACAACACCTGCTGCTATAGCAACCAGCAACCTCTTATAATTAACCTGTTCTGCGTCATTATCATTATTGCTGTTATTTTGCTTGTTCTCTTCAGTCAACGTTAACCCTCCTGCTGTAATTTTTTTGTCGTACGGGTTGGATCAATTGATAAAGCTATTATTTTCACAAAGCCGGCATCAATATTCCCTGCTCAAACAGTTTCTATGGCATCTCATACCCCCTTTCTAAAAGACAGCGGTTATTCTCTCCCATGACTGTATTCAGGCAGCAGCATAGGAGAGGTCTTATTCTCAGGATTTAATCCTTTTTCTTTTATGGTCTGCTGGAAATTCTTAACATGATTTAGCTTATAGGCGCGTTTTTGCAGGCTGGCACTTTTTTCTCCGGCATGGCTCCCCGCCCGCCTTCCAAAAACAAGGATGTCCAGCAGGGAATTTCCCATAAGTCTATTGCTTCCATGAATGCCTCCGGCTGATTCTCCGGCTACATACAGATCTTCAACTGTTGATTGACCCCATTCATCTATTAGCAGACCCCCGTTTTGATAATGCAGGGTGGGATAGACCAGTATAGGCTCTTCACTCATATTTATGCCGAATTTCTTAAACTGACGGAACATAGCAGGAAGTCTATCCTTGATGGTGCCGCTGCCATGGATTTCTTCTATAAGAGGTGTATCAAGCCATACCCCCACTTTGCCGGTGGGAGTTTCTATTCCCATATTTCTCTCCTGACATTCTCTTATAAGTGCGGCAGCTTCTACATCTCTGGTTTCCAGCGGATAGACAAACTGTTCTCCTTCAGCATTGACAGGTGTCGCTCCCAGGCCTCTCACTTTTTCTGTGACCAGTGAACCGTATATCTGGGGAGGGAAAACTGCCCCGGTTGGGTGATACTGCAGAGTATCGGGAAAGATCAGCTCAGCTCCTGCTCTATAACCCATTACCAATCCATCGCCCGTAGCCCCGTAATGATTGGAAGTGGGAAAGCCCTGAAAATGCAGTCTGCCCGAACCACCGGCAGCTATAATGACTGTGCTGGCTGCAATCAGAGAATAAGTTTTAGTTTCCAGGTTATAAAGCACCGCTCCGGAGGCTCTATTCTCATCATCGAGCATAATTTCCACGGCCGGATTGAACTCCTTTATGTCAATGTCGCGGCTGCGAACTTCATCCCGTAGAGCCCGCATTATAGCTGCTCCGGTGTAATCCCGGGCCGCATGCATCCTTTCCCGGCTGGTTCCTCCGCCATGAGTGGTCATCATCTCTCCATCTTCGAGCTTATCAAGCATAACACCATAATCTTCCAGCCAGTCGATCACCCTGGGAGCATCTTCGACCAGAGCTCGAACCAGTTCACGAACGTTCTCGTAATGTCCGCCCCCAATAACGTCCATAAAATGACGGGCCGGACTATCATCCGGTTTATCGGCAGCCTGTATACCTCCCTGAGCCATCATCGTGTTAGCATCGCCAAAACGAAGCTTGGTTGCCAGCAGAACATCTGCCCCCTGTTCTTCTGCCTCCAGAGCAGCAGCAGCTCCTGCTCCTCCTCCGCCGATAATCAAAACATCGTATTCTTCTTCAATTTCTTTTTGTTCGACCGCTTTCAGGTCTACAAAACTATGAGATTCAAGTTCTTCAGCCAGCTCTATCGGAGCTTTGTCTCCTTTATTAACTCCCAGCCCGATATCTTTGAAACCCTCATCGCTATAATCGGGATGATATTTGTTGAGTACTTCATCTCTCTCTTCTGGTTTCATTCTGGGGTATTCCTGGCCGATTCTTTCCGGACGTTTTTTTTCAACTTTTTTTATGAGCTCCCGCATGTCATCGGTATACACCTTTATTCCTCCTTTGCCTCATTACAGAAATAAATACGACTTATTTGATTTTTCTGGAATTATAGCGTTCTTTCAGTTCTTCAGTCTCCAGCTCCATGAGTTCATCGAGTTCTTTTGTGAACTCACCCTCTTCCAGCTCTTTTAGTCTCTTCTGAAGATGTCCTGATTCGGGCAATAGATATTTGCCGGTGAGTCTTCGGGCCAGAACCCCGACATTATAATGGGTTATATCGGCCGGGCAGCGCGAAGCACACAGGCCGCACATGATACAGTCAAAAGATTTTTCGGCACACTTTTCAATCTCTCCGCGTTGAGCAAGAGCTATATACTGCATGACGTCAATCTCCTGAGGACAGGCAGACGTACAGGAATTACAGCCCAGACATTTATAAATCTCCGGATAAAGTTCAGCGAACGTATCAACTGATGGTTCGAGCTCTTCCAGATCATATTCCGGTCTATCTCCCGGGAAGAAGGGCAGCTGAGATAGATACATGCCTTCCTCCACTTTCTTCTGGCAGGCCAGAGCTACCCTGAGGTTTTTATCTCCTTTTATTCGATAAACGGTGGCACAGGCACCGCAGAAACCCGAGCGGCAGCCGCACCCTCTCGTGAGTTCATATCCCGCATATTCAACAGCCCCGATTATCGTCAGGACTGCAGGTACTTCATGCTTCTGTTCCTGAATGTAAACGTTAACCATTTCCTGTTCTGCCACTGTTTATGCCTCCTTTGAAAAACTTACTTTCAACAGGAATTTAATATACTTATTAGTGGATCTGCTAGAATTCATCCGGCAGCGCACTCAATTCGCTGTAATCAAAAACCGGACCATCGCGGCAGACATACTTATCGCCGATATTACAGCGTCCACATTTACCGATACCGCATTTCATCTTCATCTCCAGAGTTGTGATGATGTCACCGGCCTCCAGTCCCGCGTTCATAAGCTTATCTGCTGTTATTTTGATCATGATGGGCGGTCCACAGATAACAGCTTTCTTCTGCTGAGTTATTTCCAGATCCTTGACGCACTCGGGTACAAAACCCACCCGGCCATCCCAGCCAGGACATTCTTCATCAACCGTTAGATGAACATCGAGATCATCAAATTCAGGCCAGTTATCCTGAAGATCTTCTACATGAATAAACTCTTCCGGTGAACAGGCCCCATAAACAATATCTATTCTGCCGTACTTTTCTCTTTCAGAAAGACAGGTGTTCACCAGTGATCGCAGCGGGGCCAGGCCGATACCGCCGCCGGCAAAGAGCAGATCGTTATTTTCCAGCTCCGATATCGGAAAACTGTTTCCATAGGGACCTCTAATTCCCAGTTCATCTCCTGCTTTCAACTCATGCAGGTATTCTGTCACCCTCCCAACTTTTTTAATTGTAAATTCCAGATAATCACCTGCAGAGGGAGATGAGGAGATCGAAAAGATAGCCTCTCCCCGGGGAGGAACGGATAGCATTGCACACTGGCCCGGCTGAAATTCAAAGGGTTTTTCTCCGGCGGGCGTGGTCACCTTTAGGCGGCAGGTGTCGGGATTTTCCTCCTTTATATCCTTCACCAGCGCCTTTTTCGGAACATGAGGATCTTTGTGCAGTTTCTCATTCATCGTTTTCACCCCCAAGCCTGCGGATAACTTCTACAATGTCAAGCTCAACCGGACAGTTTTCAACACAGCGACCGCAGCCCACACAGGAAGCTTCTCCGTGTTCACGGCTGTAATATACCAGCTTATGCATGAATCTCTGCCTGACTCTCTCCCGGGGAGTAGGCCGGGGATTGCCGTGGGCCATTCTGGTAAAGGCGGAAAATTGACAGGAATCCCAGCATCTGTATCTTTCTCCGCCACCGCTGGTCTTATAATCCTGAATATCGTAGCAATGACAGGTGGGGCAGATATAGGTGCAGATGCCGCACTGAAGACAGCGCCGGTGAATCTCATCCCAGATAGGAAGCTCAAAAACCTCTTCTATCCTTTCTGTGATTCCTTCGGGTTCCAGTTCGGAGAGGGGGCTATCTTCATGCTTTTCTTCAGCCAGTTTTTGCTTTTCGACCAGCTTTTTTCGATCTTCCTCGGCAGCATCTTCCAGAAGATCGGAAAACTCTGCGGTAAGCTCTTCTCCTTCCGGCGAGCCTGTCTGCCAGAGCAGATTATCTCCCAGTTTCCAGATCATAACATCGGCAGCTTCAGGCATTTTTTCAGGTTGAATGTCAAACCCTCTGCAAAAGCATGTCTCGGCAGAATCAAGACAGCCGAGTGCTATCATGACAGTGTTATCCCGCCTGAGACGATAAAACCTGTCTTCGGGTTCCTGTAAAAATACCCTGTCCATGAGCTCAAATGCGGTTAAATCACAGGTCCTGATGCCTAAAACCGCCGTTTTTTCCGGGGCTTTTTCCGCAACTTCTATTTTTAGATCATCATTTTTTTCAAAGCTGACCAGATTTTCCTTCTGAGGAAATACTATATCTTTGGGAGGTTTGGCTGTCCTCAGCAGACTCATATTTATATCTGTTTCCTCATCCCATTTATAAAAACCGCTGCTCTCATTTTCTTCAGCCGGAACATAAAGAGAATAAAGTTCTGATAGCCGGCGGCATATTTTATTTATTTTATCGAGCTTGATCTTTTTCATAAAGTCAATCCTCCTCTGGTTCAAAGCTAACGCTGTCGTCGGTTTCAAAGCTCAAAAGTGGAGATGGCTTATCTTCATCGCTTCCCGCACTGTGACTGCCAAAAAGCTCATTTATATCCCTGGTGAGCTTGCGATTGAGAAACTGAAGAGGTATATTCGTGGGACAGACTCTCTCACATTCACCACAGTCCACACATCTCCCGGCCACATGATAGCTTCTCAGCAGGTGAAAGAACATATCATCGCTGGGATGCTTGGCTTTGCTGAGGTGAGGCGAATCCGGATCGTCAAAAACACATTCCAGACAGCTGCAGGCCGGACAGACATTTCTACAGGCAAAACATTTTATACAGCTGGAAAGCTGTTCCTGCCAGAAATCATAACGCTTCTTCCGGCCCCATTTCTCCAGCTCCTTCACATTTTCGAATCCTTCAGCGTCATTATCGTCACCGTCGAAATCCTCTCCACCGCACAGCATTTCATCACAGCCCACCGGCTTCTGCTGAGGGCAGCTCTGACATTTATTCAGCAGCAGGTTTTCGGAGTCCACTTCCTTTTGAAAGTCCGATCTCAGACCCTGCTTTCTCAATTTTTGAGGGTCCAAGATTCCGGAACAGGAAATACCCCAGAGCAGATGTTTTTCTCTCTCGAGCTGGCCGTCCAGAGAAAGCTGATTGAAGGCCAGAGAATCACAACCTCTGAGAGGAATACCCACTTTCTTATTCTGCAGAAATTCTCGGGTCAGATATTTACTCAAATTGGCCGCACAGAACTCATCAACAATAAGCTCATCCAGTTCTTTTGAATCCTCGAATATTTCTGGTGGTGACTGCCAGGAAAAATCTCCCTTCTTCCAGCCTATGACAGCATCCACCTCTCCACTTTGCAGGGTTTTTTTGGCTTTTTTGCGCAGAGCAGCTGTCAATTTTTCCATCTAAAATCCCTCAACTTTCTGTTTTTACCGAGATCACTTACTTTTTCGGTAAAGTCCGACATAACCCGGGCAAACCTTCGGCCCTCCGAAGCTGATATCCACTTCAGCTCGAATCTCTCCGGATTTATTCCGACGAAATCCAGCTGGTTTCTCAGCAGAGAAAGCCTGCGGCGGGTGTAATAATTACCCGTCATATAGTGACAATCCCCGGGATGGCAGCCGGCCACCATAACCCCATCCGCCCCCCGCTGAAACGCTCTTAAAATGAATTCCGGTTTTACCCGGCAGGAACAGGGGACTTTGATTATCCTGATATTAGAGGGATATTTAAGCCGGCTCGTTCCGGCCAGATCAGCCCCGGCATAGCTGCACCATTTGCAGCAAAAGGCAACTATCTGCGGTTCAAAATCATCGTAAGCACTCTTTTTATTTTGATCGTGCCCGGTTTTCACTGACATATAGCATCTACCTCCGCAGCAATCTGTTCGTTTTTATATCCTTTAAGATCAATGGCTTCCGATCGACAGGAGGCAGTGCAGCCGCCGCAGCCCTGACAGAGGGCTTCATTCACTTCCGCGACAGTTCTGGTTAGTTCTGCTCCCCTCCAGTCTTTACATATATCCTCTTTGTCTATGGCATCATAGGGGCACATTTCCGCACAGAAAAAACAGCCGCTGCAGCGCGATTTATCCACCTCGGCCACCACAGGATCGCTGGCCAGCTTATCATTGCTGAAAAGCCCCTGAATTTTGGCAGCTGCACCGCTGGCCTGAGCTACAGTTTCCGGAATATCTTTTGGCCCCTGGCAGGCCCCGGCCAGATAAACGCCGGCCACTTCTGTCTCAACCGGCCGCAGCTTTGAATGAGCTTCGCTATAAAAACCGCTGCTGCCTGTGTTGATGCCAAGTTTTTGAGTGAGAGAGCCGCTCTCCCCGTTGTTCAGCATGCCTGCAGCCAGCACCACCATATCAGCATCTATTTCGATGGTTTCACCGCTCAGGGAATCCACCCCTCTGACCTGCAGCTTTTCTCCTTCCGGAAATACTTTTCCAACCTGTCCTTTTATATATTTCACCCCGTACTCTTCTACTGCCCGTCTTTGAAATTCGTCAAAATCTTTGCCGGCGGTTCTGATATCGATATAAAATACATAAGCCTCAGCATCAGGATATTTTTCTTTCACCAGCATCGCGTGCTTTGCTGTATACATACAGCAGACTTTAGAGCAGTGAGAATTTCCGCGCTCGCTTTCATCCCGGGAACCCACACACTGAACGAAAACAATTTTTTCTGGAGTTTCACCGTTCGAAAGCCGCTTGAGTTTGCCGTCTGTTGGCCCCGAAGGATTTATCAATCTCTCAAATTCAAGCGAGGTCACAACATCCGAGCTATTCTGATACTGATACTCTCCAAAATCATCGAGATCTATAAGATCATAACCGGTGGCCACCAATACCGCACCGTATTCTCTGGTTTCAATTTTGTCCTCCTGTTCATAATCAACTGCATCCACCGGGCAAATCTGCTGACAGATGCCGCAGCTGCCGTCCGCAAACTTCTGACAGTTTTCCCTATCTATAACCGGTGTGCCCGGCACCGCCTGCGGATAAGGAATATAAATGGCGGATCGGGTTCCCAGACCTCCATCAAACTCATCCGGTATATCATCCACGGGACATTTTTGCAGACAGCTGCCGCAGCCGTTACAGCCTTCTCCTTCAACGCTTCGCGCCCGCCGCCTTACGTCAACTTCAAAATTTCCTATATAACCGCTAACATCTTCCACTTCGCTGTAGGTCAAAAGCTCAATATTTTTATGAGAAGATGCCTCCACCATTTTAGGGGTTAAAATGCAGGCAGAACAATCAAGAGTGGGAAAGGTCTTTTCCAGCATAGCCATCCTGCCGCCTATGCTGGGCGAACGTTCAACAATATCTACTTTATAGCCAGCTTCTGCTATGTCGAGAGCAGCCTGAATTCCTGCAATTCCTCCTCCGATTATCAAAGCTCTTCGCGTCATTCCTATTTCATCCGGATAAAGCTTCTCTCCCAGATCAGCCCGGGCGACCGCTGCCTTTATCAGGCTTATCGCTTTGTCAGTAGCTTCATCACTTTCCTCATGAACCCAGGAACAATGCTCCCTGATATTGGCAATCTCCACGAGATAAGGATTTAAGCCCGCTTCTTCGGCAACTCCCCTGAAAGTCTCCTCGTGCATGCGGGGAGAACAGGAAGCTACTACTACCCTTTCCAGGTTATGCTCCTCTATGGCATCAGCTATTAACTGCTGTCCCTGATCGGAACACATATATTCGTAATCGCGAGCCAGGACGACCCCTTCCATATTATCAGCTGCTCTCACAGCGCGGTCGATATCGACCGAATCAGCTATATTTGCTCCACACCAGCATATAAAAACACCTATTCTTGCCAAAACTATCACTCCTTGCCGTCTCTGGCATAACAGCTTTTACAGGCTGCTGCCAGAAAATTGTTTTGCAGGCACCCAACTCATGAAATTATTTTGCGTATTTTCTAAATAAGCTGACCAGTGCCTGTTGAGGAATTTCTTCATCGAATTTATCGGGCAATAAATTTAAATCAATGCGATCCTCTTCCAGATCTGAGGTTCTGATCAAAAGCATGCGGCAGGCCTCTATAATACGAGATGCATCTACCTCCCGGGGACATCGTTCCCCGCAGGTAAAACATGAGGCACAGTTCCAGATTGTTTCGCTTTTCATTATTCTGCTGCTTTTTCCCAGCTGTATATTTCTTATCACTTCATGAGGAAGTAAATCCATGGTGCCGCTGGCCGGACAGCCTGCCGAGCATTTGCCGCACTGAATACAATCTTCAAAATTTTCTTCACTTATTCTTCTCAGCAGATCCTGTCGGTCCTTGCTGTTTTCCTCCAGATTAATTCTATCTCTATCCACAGCTTTGTTACCCCCTATAGGCTTACATGGGAAGTTATACCCAGCGCCTCTTCCAGAATTTCGCAGATGTAGACCGCCTTTAAACTGTTTTTGTTCTCTACGTTCATCGTCTGAGTAAAATTATATTTGCATAGCGGGCAGGCTGTGACTATTTCTTCAGCCCCCTGATTCTCGGCCGATCTTAAAATCTCCGAGCTCATTTCTGAAGCAAGCTCTTCATTCTGCAGGGCATGATAGCCGCCGCAGCATTCATTGCTACGACTGAGGCTTACCGCCTGCCCTCCCAGAGCTTCGATAAAATTTTCCAAAATCTCCGGATTTTCAGGATCATCAAATTCCATAATTTCAGCCGGCCTTAACAGCATACAGCCGTAATGAGCAGCGATTTTGCGCCCATCAAGACCGGAGCCTATCATGGTTCCCAGTTCGGAAAAGCCGATTTCTTCAGCCAGCAGTTCCAGGTAATGAATGACTTCTGTTTCGCCTTCGTAGGGTTGTGAAAGCTCGAGATAATCATTGACAGTTTCCCTTTTTTCTCCGTCTTCTGCCAGGACGTGGTTGACCCGTTTCAAAACATGGTGACAGGCGGTGCAGAGTGTCACCAGCTTTTCTCCTCTCTCCCGGGCGGAAACCAGCCCCCTAACAGCCGCCAGTTTTGTTATTAGCTCATCCCCGGCCAGAGGATAAACACCGCCGCAGCACTGCCATTCATCGAGTTCCCGCAGCTCAATCCCCAGTTCTTCAGCCGCAGCCAGCGCAGATTTTTCCAGCTTTTGAGCTTTTGATTTTAGTGTGCAGCCCGGATAAAAACTGTATTTCATATTCCACATCACCCAAACTTTCTGAAATTAGTTTTAAATAATGAACCTTGTTAAATGAAAAATTTAACATGCTTTCTAAAAAAATAGATTCTACTGCCGGCGGCAATAAAGCTTAAAAATGTTTTCTTTTATATTTTTCTGTCTAAAAATATATTATTCTGTGCTTTCTTTTTCATCCTGCGCCTATAAGTATAAAGCAAAGCGGTTATAACGTTAATATTTTGTTCATATTGCTCTTTTATTTCTTTTTGTTGATTTTGTTATTCGTGAATGCTATAATTTTACTGCCCGATGAAATAAATTTTTTGTTCAATTTAGTTCATCATATAAAAAACATTGTTATTCAGGAGAGATTATGGAGATGAACCTGGACTGGTCCCCCAAGCTCAATACCAAAATTATAATTCTGGTGACCCTGCTGGTGGTCCTGATTCTTCTGGTGGTGGGGTTTGTGGCAATAAATCAGTTTTATAGAAATGAGATTGAGCATATAGAACAGTATACTCTCGACCTGGCAGCTTCTATTGCTGCCAGACCGGGGATATCTCGAAATATTGGCAGGGAAGATGGCAGAGAATTCATTCAATCTCAGGTGGAGGAAATAAGAAAGGAAAGCAAAGCCAATTTTATTGTAGTTATGGATATGGAGGGAATAAGATATTCTCATCCTGTCGAGGCCAGAATTGGAAACCCTTTTGTGGGGGGAGATGAAAGAAGGGTTCTGGAAGAGGGAGAAAGATATGTTTCTTCTGCAGAGGGAACTCTGGGGCAATCACGAAGAGCTTTTGTGCCGATCTTTCATGAAGAAAATGGAGAAGAAAAGCAGGTAGGAGCTGTTTCGGTGGGCAGGCTGGAAACGCAGACTCAACAGGAAATATTTGAAAGCCTGATCAGCCTGGGCGCTATTCTTTTTCTGGGGTTGGTGATAGGTACATCCGGAGCTATCTACCTGGGCAACAATATCAAAGCCAGTCTTTTTGGCCTCGAACCAGATGAGATTGCCAAAAAGCTGGAAGAAAGAAATGCCATTTTGAATACACTTAATGATGGAATAGTTGCGGTCGACAAAGACCGGGTCATCACTTCCTGCAACAGGGCAGCCAGAGATATACTTGCTCTGGATAATCTCGAAGACGGCATCCGACTTGACCGGGTTTTTGATACCGATGTGGGGCTTTCTGCAGCGCTCGAAGAGGGAAATACAAATTTCAAACGCGAGAGGATCATAAACAACACCAGATTGCTTGTCAGCACCATACCGATATTTATCGAAGAGGAGATAATCGGGGCCGTCGCCTGCTTCAGCAAAAAGAGTAAGGAAAAAAAGCTGGCCCGAAAGCTGGCAGGAACAAAAAAGTTTATAGAGGCTCTGCGGAGTCAAAATCACGAATTCAACAACAAACTCCATACAATCCACGGATTAATTCAGCTGGAAGAATACGAAAAAGTCCAGGAGTTTATAACCAGCGCTTCCAGCAGCTGCAGCAAAATAACCAGGTTTTTGCTGAAAAATATTAAAGAGGACGAAATAGCGGGTCTTTTGCTCCGAAAACACAGCAAAGCACAGGAGCTCAATATAGCTTTTGATATTAATAAAAACAGCAGCTTGAGTGAGTCTTTGAACACAGAACTAAAAAATAGCCTGCTGACCATAATCGGAAATCTGATCGAGAATGCATTCGACAGTATCCTCAAAGACGAAAGCCAAAAAGGGAGAGTCTACCTGGAGATCTTCGATCAGCAGGATGAGATAAAACTCCGGGTGAAAGATAACGGTATCGGTATACCCCTTGAAAATCAGGAGTTGATTTTTGTCAGGGGATTTTCCAGCAAAGAAAATGGTGAGGGGATCGGTTTGAAGCTGGTGAGGGAGAATGTGGAGATACACTCCGGATCTATCGAGGTAAGTTCTATCCCAAAAGAAGGCGCGGAGTTCATTGTGAAATTGCCCAAAAATAATCATACGGGGTGATATGACAGGTGCAAGATATTATCAAAGTCATAATTATTGAAGATGATCCCATGGTCTCTTATATACACAAAAATTATACTGAAGAGGTGTCAGGGTTCGAAGTTATCGAGGAAATAAATGTAAACAGCCAATCTTTTTCCCGGGAAGATTTTGATCTTGCTTCAGCGGATCTGATTCTCCTGGATATATATCTGCCCGGCCAGAATGGTTTAGATCTTCTCAGGCAGATCAGAGAGGATAATAGAAACGAGATAGATGTTATAATCGTGAGCGCGGCCAAAAATTCTGAAGTCATAGATGAAGCCCTGAAACTGGGGGCGGTTGATTATATCATCAAACCTTTTTCTCGCAGCAGGCTGAAAAAGAGTCTGCAAAAATACAGAAATATGAAATATAAGCTGACCGAAGATTCGGATCTCAACCAGAGTGACGTGGATGGATTGATTAATCGCGATATTGGAGCTGACGATTTCGAAAAAACAGACGAAGAAAACAAAAAAACGCCTCCCCGGGACCAAAAAAAAGAAGATGATAAAAACCGATTTATCAGAAAACTGCCGAAAGGCTTGAGCAGCCGCACACTCGAACGCATCGAAAATTTCTTGAAAGAAAGCGAGGACAGAGTCACAGCCCGTCAGATAGCAGAGGCTTCTGAGCTGGCCCGGGTTACCGTTCAGCGATATCTGAAATTCCTGGAAGAAGAAAAAAGAGTAGAAGTCAGCCGGGAATATGGAAGTGTGGGCAGGCCCACTCATTATTATAATCTTAAAACCCGGAATTGAAATCAAAAATAATGCTCTTTTTTGGGAAGCCTGCCCCGTTTTCTCTCATGCCGATAAAATTCACTGTGTTTTTTGCTGAAATAATTACTCCGGCAAAGACCAATTTTTAAAGCTCATACTATGCCTCCCGGTACAAATTGCAAATCAGCTGTCACTTTTTGAGATTATCCTCAGCCATCAAGAACTGCTCTCATAAACTATAAGGGCAACATCGCCGCCTCTTTTCTCCGCTATCTCTTCCTCTATCCTGCGAATATATTCTTCATCCTCCGGCGAAAGATCGGCCAGAGAAAATTCTTCCTCGCTTTCATAGGCTACAAGAGCGATTTTTCGATCCCTATCTCCCGAAAATTCCTCTTCCAGACTTTTAAGCTTCTCCATCTCCTCATCTGTCAGATTGGCAACTGTAAAATCTGAACCACTCATGTTAATTCCTCCTTTTGTATTATTTTGTTGAGTTATTTTCAGTCCACTTATCGAACACCGAGGTGCGCTGAACTCTTTTATATACCGGCAGGAAAACTGCCGATACCGCCGCCGCTTTGATCACATTAAAGGGGGCTATGACCAGCAGCAGGTAGGTCCTTAGGTCATCTACGGCAGGATTGATCTCGCCAGCTGTTTGAACAATCTCCTCCAGCGGCAGTTCGAGCACTGCCTCATAGAGAGGAATAATTATATACAAATTCACAACCACAGCCGCTCCAACCATAACAAAGCCTCCGACTACCAGGACCAGAGGAGCTTTTCGCCAGCGAGGATATAAAAGACCGGCTGTCAGCACAAAACTGCCGCTTATTAAAAAGTTGGCCAGCTCTCCCACGCCCATGGTGGCAGTTATGGTCAGATGAAGCAGATTTCTAAATCCTACAACCATCAGGCCGGCAGCCGGTCCCAGCATAAAGCCCAGCAGAAGGGCGGGTAGATCGCTGAAATCCAGCCTGAGAAAGGGCGGAAAAAAAGGCAGGGCAAATTCAAACATCATAAGTACAAAACCAAGAGCGGCCGAAAATGCAGTTAAAGTCATCGTGCGCAGATCCAGTTTCACTATACAGTCCTCCAGTCGATAATTACTTCACTCGGCTGCCAGTCTTTTGTTGAGAATAAAATAGGTTAAGCCTATAGAAGATATCAGCAGAGCGAATAAAAACCAGCTGAAATGATAATGGTCGAAATAATCTCCCAGCATCCCAAAAAGAGGCGGTCCTATCACAATGCCGGTGCGGGCAAAAACCAGCGAAACCCCCGAGGCCAGACCGACTTTATCGGGGCCGGCTTTTTCACCGATCACAGTAAAGAAAATTCCTGACCAGCCTACCACCGTAGCACCCAAAAGCAGCGAAGAAATCATCACTACAGCAGTATAGCTTTTCAGTATACTGCCGGCAAAGGCATTAAATAACATCAGGGAGGCGGTGGAAAAAATCATCATCATAAAAGTTCGAGGACGGTTTCCCTGCAGAAGTTTGTCGCTTATCCAGCCCCAGAAAATTCTGCCGAACAGACCTCCAAACTGCATAAGACCGAGAGCGAGCCCGGCGACCACAGCAGTATAATCGAGGTCCAGAGTTAGAAAAAGAGTATAATGAGCGGGAACAGCTCCAAAAGTAAGGCCGAAGGAAAAACCCAGCAGACAGGTTGTTATCAGGCCTTTATTGGAGATGATTTCCCTTATATTTACGAACAATCCTCCTCCTGCTGCAGATTCATCTTCGGCCGGACTGTCATCTCCCATGTCGAGATGTTTGAATACCATCATCCCCACCAGCAATGCCACAGTTCCCGAAAAGAGAAGAGAAACCCGCCAGGAAAAATTGCTGGCCAGAATCGGCAAAAGGGAGGCACCTGCGATCCCGCCTATGCCACCACCTGAATGCATTATGCCCATCGATACGGCCCTCTTTTCAGCTCTGACCTTTAACATCAAAGCCTTATTTATCGAAGGGGTGATTATGCTAAATCCTATCCCCATCGGAAAAGCCAGGATCAGCAAAACTCCATAAAAGGGAGCCGGAACGTGAACAAAAATCAAAAGGCCGATGCTGAATATTCCTATCAGAACTCCCCGCCGGGCTCCAATTTTATCCACCAGGTTGCCGCTGAAGATGGCTATCATTGTTGCTGCTGTAAAGAGAACTGTGGTGTAAAGACCTGCCATAGTTCTGCTGATGCCAAATTCTGACTGGATGAACGGCATCAAAGCCTGAATACCCTGTATGTTCAGATTGGAAACCAGATAACCCCCGGCGAGCAGAAACAAAAGTCTGTATTTATAACCTTTAAAAGATTCCAGTATAGACGATGAAACCTGTGGCACCTAACTCAACTCCTGTGAAATATATTAAATATTTTTGGCTGCTTCTCGATCCAGAAGAACAGTAACATTATCGTGTAAATGCAGGAAGGAAGCGGGAATTCCGGTGCGAATTTTTTCCTCAAGCATAAGTTCAACAGCTCTGGCTTTTGATTCCCCGTTGGCCATTAACAGAATTTTTTCCGCTGAGAGTATAGTTCCCAGCCCCATGGTGATAGCCTTCCGGGGCACATTTTCCTCATCAGAAAAATGACTGCGGTTAACTCTGCGGGTATGCTCGCTTAACTCGACCACTCCGGTTTTAAGAGGAAATTCATCCCCGGGTTCATTGAAAGCTATATGGCCGTTGGCACCGATGCCCAGAATCTGTAGGTCGATTCCGCCGGCCCTGGTAATCTTATCCTCGTATCTCTGACATTCCTCCTCCAAATCATCACTGTCTCCCTCTGGAATATGCCTGTTTTCGGGCAGAAGATCGACTCCATGAAAAAAATTGTTTTCCATATAGGTGCGAAAACTGCCCTGATGATCGGCCGGAATGCCTGCGTATTCATCCAGATTAAAGGTCGTGACCTCAGAAAAACTGACTCTCCCCTGTTCATAAGCTTCAATCAGCCTGTCATACATTCCTATAGGAGTGCTGCCGGTCGGCAGCCCCAGCACAATCCGCGGATTGAAATTTATCATGCCTTCAATAATACCGGCGGCTTTCTGGCTCAATCCACCATAATTTTCTGTTATAATGAGGTTCAAAAAACATACCTCCCTGCTGACACTGTACCTGAGTTGAATTTAAAATACAAAGTTAAATCACCTAAATTACCGTCAGACCGGTAATTATAGTCTGTCGATAGCTTTTTCCAGTCCTCCCTCACCATATTCCAGAACTTTCTTTACTCTCCCCACCGTGGCACTGCTAACACCTGTTTCTTCCACAATTTCATCATAAGTGGATCCTTCTTTGAGAAGGCGGGCTACTTCCAGCCTGCGGGCCAGCGATCTTACCTCGCTGACAGTGGCATTATCCCGAAAGAATTGATAGCACTCATCCATATTTTCCAGAGAAAGCACGGCTTCAAAAAATTGATCGGTGAGTTCATTTTCGATTTCTTCAACCATGATAAACAAACCTCCTTCCCCAGGCCTGTATTATTAATTAAACCGGCCGGCAGCAGACATATTACCATATGAAGATAACAATATCAAAAAATAGTGCAGGCAGCAGATTAAAACCATTGTTTTCAGCTCATATTCGACGGGGTTTAATTCTGCAGATAAATAAGCTATAATGGTATTAAGTTGCACTTAAAAAAATTAAAAGTGATTAATTAAGCGTTTCTCATTAAGCAATTCTACATTTTTGGCACAACTCCTTCGCCTGAAACGATATTTTTAACATGATTGACCACTTGACAGGTTCATTGGATTGAGTATATAATTTTACCTAACTACCTGTGTAGTTATAATGCTGCCGGATTCCAGAAATTTTCTGCGAATATTTCTTTAAAAATTGATAATATTTTACAGGAGGTTGTGTATGTATGGCAAGAATGGTAGTTGCATTAGGAGGTAACGCCCTGGGAGAAACCCCGGAAGAACAACAGGCGGCTGTTAGATCCACAGCTGAAAAAATTGTACAATTGATCAAAAACGGCCACGAAATTGTGCTCGCTCATGGCAACGGTCCTCAGGTAGGAATGATCAATCTGGCCTTCGAATCATCCTCCCGCTCTGAGGAAGATGTCGCGACTATGCCCTTCCCGGAGTGCGGGGCCATGAGCCAGGGTTATATAGGTTATCACCTGCAAAATGCTGTACAGGAGAAGCTGCGCAGTGAAAATATAGATAAAAATGCTGCCTCGATCATCACTCAGGTGATCGTGGATGAGGACGACCCAGCCTTTGATTCTCCTTCCAAACCCATAGGTGCTTTTTACAGCAGGGAGGAAGCCGAAAAACTCGAACAGGAAAAGGGATATCAGATGGTCGAAGATTCCGGCCGGGGCCATCGTCGGGTCGTGCCCAGTCCTCTTCCTGTGGACATCGCCGAAAAGGATATGATAGAAGAGCTCGTAGCTTCCGGCAAAATAGTAATCGCCTGCGGCGGTGGAGGCATCCCTGTCGTTCGCAAAAATGGAGAGCTTAAAGGAGTACCGGCTGTGATAGACAAAGATCATGCCAGCGAAAAGCTGGCTGAAGAGCTCGCCGCTGATTATCTTGTAATTCTGACAGCGGTGGAGAAGGTTGCATTGAACTTCGGCACTGAGGATGAAGAGTGGCTGGACAAAATGTCCACCGCTGAAGCAAAGAAATACTCAGAGCAGGGACATTTTGCCGAGGGCAGCATGCTCCCTAAAATTAAGGCCGCAGTAAAATTTGCCGAAAGCGGAACTGATAAAAAAGCTCTGATAACTTCTCTGGAAAGTGCAGAGGCGGCGCTCAGTGAAAAAACAGGCACCCTCATCACAAAATCTCAAAAAGGAGAGAGTTAAAATGCCCGCCAGAGGAATACAGAAGATCACCCTCTATGGACTTTTTATAGCTCTTACAGCGATGGCCACCATGGCCATAACTGTGCCCATGATCGGTACTCAGGGTTATGTAAATATCGGCGATACCATGATATTTGCCGCTGCTCTGCTTTTGGGACCATGGGGAGGACTGATAGCAGGAGCTATCGGGTCAGCCCTGGCCGACCTTCTGCTGGGATATGCTTTCTGGGCTCCCTGGACGCTCGTCGTAAAGGGACTGGAAGGTTATATAGCCGGGAGTATAGGGCATAAAGCTTTCTACCGGCACAAAAAACCCACCCCGATAGTCATTCTGGGCCTGTCAGCAGCCGCACTCTGGATGGTTTTCGGCTACTTTATCGCCGGAGGTTTTATGGTCGGTTTTGAAGCAGCTTTAGGCGGCATTCCCGGTGACATGCTGCAGGGGGGCGCCAGTGTGGCGATAACTATTCCCCTGGCTTATCTGCTGGGCAGACTTGCTTCATCCGAAGAGATTTCTCCTCTCTCAAAGCAGTAAATTTTCATCAGGAAAAGCTCCGGTTATATATCTCAATCACTTTATCTGCAGGACGGGGACGGCTGAAAATATATCCCTGCACCAGGTCACAGCTGGCCTTTTTCAGTTTTTCAAGATCCTCTTTCTCTTCCACCCCCTCGGCCACGACTTGAAGGTCCAGACTGTGCATTAGATCGATGAGATTTGTCATTATAGGAAGATCCTGCTCCAGCAGAAAGCGGCTGCAGAGCGATCGGTCCAGTTTTATTTTGTCGAGATTTATAAAAGAGAGATAATTCAAAGAGGAATAACCGGTACCAAAATCATCCAGAACTATTTTAACCCCGGTCTTTTTGAGTTCATCCAAAAATCGCAGAGATTCGTGAGTTTCCTTCAGAAAAATGGTTTCGGTAATTTCAATTTCCAGCATATCAGCCGGTATCTCGTATTTTTTGAGCATACGCTTGAGAAAATCGACATAATCACCATCCTCGAGCTGACTGGCCGAAAAGTTGATCGAAACAGGCAGCAGCTTCAATCCCTGCTCCCGCCAGCGGCTCATCTGTCTAATAGCTGCTTCAGTAACCCATCTTCCAATTTCTATGATCAGCTTTCTCTCTTCGGCCACTGGAATAAAAGCGCCGGGGGAAATATCCTCATTTTTTAATCTGAGCAGCGATTCATAACTGGCAGCTTTGCCGTTTTTTAGATCAACGACCGGTTGAAAATGCAGCTCAAAACCATTCCCGGAAATAGCCTGCTGCAAAGCATCCACTATAGTCCTTTTTTCTTTGATTGAATGTATCATATCGTCTTTGAAAAACAGAGAAGATTCATACAGCTGGGCTTTAGCCCGATACATGGCCGCATCTGCTCTGGTAATCAGCCGATTGGTGGTGCAGCCGTCCTCGGGATAGATACTGATGCCGCAGGAAAACTCTATGCTGAAGGATTCCTCCTCGATCGTGAAAGGTCTGTCCAGGGTTTCTTTGATATTAAAAAGCCGATTTTCCACTTCCCCTCTATCTTCAATATTTCTAAATAATATCAGAAATTCGTCACCACCGTAACGAGCAACAAACAGATCCTCCCTCTCAGCAGCTATCAATCTTTCCGCTATCGCTTTCAACAGTTTATCTCCAAAAACATGGCCCCGCGTATCGTTTATCTCCTTAAAGTTATCAAGATCAAGCAGTACAACCGCACCCCGGCCGCCTTCTTTCAGGTCCTCTTTTAATACCTTCATGAAACTGCGGCGGTTGGGCAAATCTGTAAGCGGATCATGACCGGCCTGATATTCGAGCACTTCATTGAGCTGGGAAATTTCTTCGCTGTAAGCATAGAGCTGCTGATAGGTGGCGGAGATTTCTTCTGCCATCTTCAAATACTGATTTTTAATTTCATCTATTTCCTCGACCCGATTATTCTCAATTTTTAGTGTGTTATTTTCCGACTCCAGCTCGAAGTTAGAGAGTTTATCGCTTATTCTCCCCAGGGGGCTGACCACTTCAACATTTAAAAGCCGGCTCAATCTATAACGTGCAACCAGAGTGAGAATTATAAAAATCGCGAAAATAGATACGAAAAGTATATTGACTATCAACAGAAAAGGATAGCTCACCTCAACCCTGACAAATCGAGGAGCACCGCTGCCGAACTGGTTGGTTTCCCAGCCATAATAGAAAGTTTCCGAAAAAGGCAGGTTGAAATCGGTCACTATCCCATTTTCCTCGAGAGAGTCTAAAAGCAGCTGCCGTTCCCGATCGCTAATCTCGTAATCCCCGGCAAAAAAAGAATCGAAGTCGAAATCAAAGAAAGTTACCTTTTCCACCTGAGAACCGGTAAGATAATTTAAATCCTGCTGCAGTGATTCCAAAAAATCTTCCTCAAAACTTAGGCCGAGTTCAAAAATATTATTGTCGGGCAAAATTATATAAGAAAAAAGTCTAAAGTTTCCGGTCACAATTTCAGCTGTTATGGGATCATGCATAATTTCTCCCGCTTCTAAACCCTGCAGACGATCCCACACTTCCGCCTGAGTCAGGTCAAGATGTAGATCCGGCTCATAGTCAGTTTTAAATATCTCTCCCTCAGGGGAAATAAAATAATAGCTGCTTTCCTTAACCGAGGCACCATTGATCTCTTTTCCTTCTATCCTGCCAGCGAGTTCATTCATATGGGCAGCCAGATATTCATCGTCATGATAGGTTTCATAATTTTCGTAAAATCCTTTAAGCACACCTTCCATTTCCGATCCAAATCCGCGTTCTACTTCACTCAAACTGCGATCAGCTTCATCTATAAAATATCCCACTGTATTCAGGACGTCCTCACGCTGCTGAACATATAAATGGTTATAAGAAAGCCAGAGCGTCAGGAAAATCAACAGCGCTAAAATCAAAGCCACGTACATAAAAGTCGAATTAAAATTATCCCTGACAATCCTCTGCAGCGGTTTAAGTTTGATCTCCTCACCCCCCGGAACCCTTCTAACTATCCAGATAAAAACAGCAGGCTTTTAACCTTTAATAACTTACTTCGCGCCCGGCACTACAAATCCTCTGCGGAGAGAGATCATTCACCGAAAAAACTTATTAACGCAGAAATTCATGGTCTCCAATTTCAGTGACCTTTTCCTTGTATTCCACCCAGTCGTAATCGGTCGCTATTCTGGGATTATAAAAGTACAAAGCTCCGCCGGTAGGATCGCTGCCGGCCAATGCTTCCCGGGCAGCTTCACGAGATTCCCGTGAAGGGGGGAGTCTGTAGGAACCGTCCTGAATAGGAGAAAACTGGGCCTGATCATAAATAACCTGAGTTATTGTGGGAGGGAAATTAGGACTGTTGACCCGGTTGATCACCACAGCGCCCACGGCAACCTTGCCCTGAAAAGGTTCACCACGGGCTTCTCCATGAATAATTCTGGTGAAAAGCTCAAACTCTTCTTCCGATATGCTCTCATACTCTTTTAGAGCAGTAACAACACTTTCTTCTTTTAAATCTTCGTCTCTTTCAGCAGTTTCTATCGGCTTCACTTCCGGGTTCAGGCCGGGTCTGTGACCGCTCAATCCCGGAATATCGCTGAGTTTGAGGCGCGCCCATGTCGAAGCTGTTACTTTTCCTTCACCTTCCAGGTCATATTCTTCCTGAAATTCCTTTACAGCTGCCTTCGTCTCTTCATCATAATAACCGCCGGGTGTAGGATCCAAAAAGTCCGTTTGGTGAAGAATGTGCTGCAGGAAAACGACCTCTCTGCCTCTGTCGCCGGGCTGCAGCTCTTCTCTATCGATCAAATCGGTGGCAAAATAGCTGGACTGACTGTGAAATCTTTCTGCCAGCACCGAATTCGCCCTGGGTAGACTTCTGTCTTCAGCCAGTCTGAAATTTCTACCGGCACTCCGAAGAGTGATGAAGCCATCTTCAACACCGCTCAGTTCATAACCGCCCAAAAAATCGCCCGGCCAGAGATAATGCAGTTCATCCCGATATTCCAGAATAGCCAGCTCGCCAGACTCGCGAGCGGCCGTGCGCAGAAGAGTTATATCTTCGGCCAGAACCACCTGAACTGAAAAAGAGGACAGCATTAATATAAACAGGAGGGCAATCACTGCTGCCGTCAATTTTAACGAAAATACTGAAAAATTCATTTTGCGAATAATCAAATTCTTAAGCCTCCATCTGCATATCCTCTTTCAGGTTGAAATAAGTTTCATAAATGCTCTGACAAAACGGGCGGTAAAACCCCAGATAATAAATTCTTCCCATTCATAAAAGTAGACCGGGTACTCTCCCTGACGCCAGTTGTAATTCTCGCCGCCAGGGATCAGCTCATAGGGGAAATTTTCGGAGGGCTGGCTTTTAACTCTAATCCGATATTTTTCGGGAGGATTATCGCGAAAATATCTCAGCGGCACAGCAAATACATCACTTACCTCAGCCTTATTGTATTCGACAGAACTTATAGAATCAATTTCGACCCGCCCCAAAAAAGCATAAATTAACAGATTATAGGGGGTGACCAGGTAATCCAGCTCGCCCAGAATCTCGATGCTATTTTTCTTCAGCCCCAGCTCTTCCGCGGTTTCTCTAAGGGCGGCATCTCGCCTGCTTTCATCCGGTTCAATTTCACCGCCCGGCAGAGAAATTTCGCCCGGCTGGGTGGAAATCTTTTCCGATCGAACCTGAAAGAGTATCTGCCATTCTGATTCCAGATGGACCAGAGGCAGAAGAACCGAATATCTTTCTCTTATTCCCAGCGGTACAGGTGATCTTTTTTGCAGCCTGGCTCTGATTTTTTCTATTTCCAGTTTAAAAACACCTCAAAATTTTGGAGATTTTGAGCAAATGATAAAGTTTCTGTTCCAGCTCTATTCACTCTATAATATTCAGCATTTCCTCCCGGTACTGATGCTGCTTGAGCGGGTCCACATCTTCTTCGGCAATTTCCGCCGGGAAAGTGATTTTTTGAGTGTTAATCTCTTTCCGCCGCAGGGGAACCTGGATTTCAAGCTTCGATATCAATTTTTCTCTGAAGGTTTCACTGCCGCTTTTATCAGTAAGCGGCAGCAGGAATACATAAAGCTTTTCAGACAGCAAATATACCTGGTCGATATTTCTTATACTGCCGGTTATAATTTCTTTTACCTCATTTATTTTGTCGGTACCCACTTCTCTGGAAAAAGAAAAACCAACCAGTGAGAGCGGCTCCCCGGATCTGATAGATCTGTTTATCTCCATAGATAGTGAAGTTTTGAGCTCATCAACCTCTTCCTCCTGCTGGAATTTATTTGAGACAACTTTGTGGGTAGTACGGCCCTGAACTCCGGCCAAAAGTCGATTTACCCTGATTATAAGGTCTCCTCTGTCGAAGGGTTTGACCAGATAATCCTGAGCTCCCAGATTAAATGCCTGTCTGACTATCTCTTTTTTTGACTCAACGCTGACTATCATAACTCCTATTCCGGGATGCTTTTTTTTAATTTGCTGCAAAAGATTGAGCCCATTCTCGTCTTTGAGATGAATATCGAGAAGGATCAGATCTATATCGGCCAGAGATACTTCCCGGGAAAAGGAGTTCTCTCTGACAGCCCGGGCCTCTGCTGCTTCATACACATCAAAACCTTCCGCTGTCAGTATGTTCTTCAATTTGTATCTGATTATACTGGTGTCATCGATCACAAGAATGGATGGCATATTATAAGCCTCCGTTTAAATTAACCAGCTGTAAACTAAATAATAACCAATTGTGAATTTAAATTTATCACAACCCTTCGGAAAAATCAACACTGGAATCATAATCTCACATTTGCCGGGCTGAGCGTGAGCTCAGTGAAAAAGCTCTCGCGAAAGGAGCGTATAAATATATCGCTGGCTCGCTAATTTCTTTCCAGCACCTCTTTGAGCGGTTTTTCTGCTTTCTGCCAGTAACCCAGCAATTTAGCAAGTATATAGCAGATTATTATGACCCCAAGACTTATCAGAGCCACAACCTCAATGCCGACCATGCTGGCCAGTATCGGCAAAAACGCCAGGATGCTGAAAAATACCGGGGCGTGGAAGGTGTGTTTGTAGGAAAAAGTCTCCAGTGCAGGTGTTTTAAATTGAGGATCTACAACTCTTAAAAGCATCATTCCCACGGGCACGTTGCCCATCGACTGACCATAGTCCACCAGCATTCTCTCCGCCCAGTGGTCGGGCATTATACGAGGAGCAACGTATATAGCCGTGGCCAGGCTCCATACGATACCGGAAATGATGATAATTCCCAGCGGTATGGAGGATTGTAAAACCAGGGGCAGATTGAGCGAGCCGAAAACAGCCAGAATGCAGAATTCCAATCCCAGTCCGGAAAGCCTCTCGGCTAGACCACGGTCTACAAGATAACCGTAACCGAACTTATCCAGCATAATTTGCAGAATCATGCCGCTGAGCATGGCAAAGGGAAAGAGAGGGGCAAAGCTGAAAAAAGTGCCCAGAAAGCCCGGCAGACTCTCAAGCAGAGAGACAATCCCCCAGCCTCCCAGCATGGCCAGACCAAAAAGACAGAGATGCAGCGCTATGGGTTCTACAGACTGAGGTACCACAGTTATTGTACCGGCTCTCTCAAAATTTTCTTCTTCGAGCAGACCTTTTCTGACATTATCCGGCAGATCATTGGGATCTTCAGCTTCCTCGATGTGACCACTGCGAACCAGCCAGTTGATAAGGCTGACACCTATTATACAGCCTGCCAGCACGCCTACAACACCGGCTGCAATGGCCAGCTGAACTCCTTCTGGATACCACCCTAATTCCTGAAAAGTTGAAGTATAACCCACAGCAACTGTGGCTCCTCCATCAAAACCTACAGCTACTAAAGTACCAAAAGCTTCCGGCAGATCGTAAAAACGGGAAAGCAGGAAAGCAACCATCAGCGAGGGTAGAAGTATCTGGCCCCAGGAAAGCATCTGTCCCAGCAGAATCTGAGGCCCTGCTTCTTTGAAGGATTTTTTCAGGCTGGGAATTTTCCTGCCAATAAACATACCGGCAAAGACGAAGTTCAGCAAAAATATTGATATCTCCTGAAAATTGTCATATATATCGACCATCAGTTCGGGAAAGTCAATTATACCGCCCAGTGTATATGGACTGACTGCCATGGCTATCAATCCACCTATAGCTGCAGATGGCAGCAACAGATATTGAAGAGCTTCTATTTTGACCCGGACGATCTTGCCCAGGATCAAAAAGAAGGATAAAATACCCAGATGGAAAATGCCGACAACAAAAGGCTGAAATTCCATCAACATCCCTCCTGCGAGCATATTTTTGTGTAAACAGTATTTTTAATTCCTATAATTATAGCTGGAAAATTGGAGTTGAAGCTGCAGAAAAAAATCGAGCGAAGGCGATAAAAAATTCCGCTCGTGTTTGAGCGGAAGTAAAAACGGGTATAAAATAAAGGCATCTCAGCCCTGTAGAAGAAGTTTAGAAGAGAAGATATTCCAAATTACTCAATATATGATTATAATGGTTTTTTGATCATATGTCAACCTTCTGTTCTCAAAATCAAAATAACCAGACAGATAATTACATGACGATATTCAACAGCTCTCCCTGACTCACTGTCATCATCGGATTCATTTGACCGCTTTGATTATATATTTGAAAATCTTCTACGGGAGAAATTTCTCGTTCTTCCCTTTCATTATCCACTTCTGCAGCTTCTATAAACTCGGTTACAGGCTGTGTAAGAGCTCTTTCA
Source organism: uncultured Halanaerobiaceae bacterium (assembly GCA_964436625.1). Taxonomy (GTDB): domain Bacteria; phylum Bacillota; class Halanaerobiia; order Halanaerobiales; family Halarsenatibacteraceae; genus Halarsenatibacter. Next base: position 34,088 of record CAYTDP010000020.1, read on the forward strand.
GCGGTCATATCTGCCTCTACGGCTAATCCCCGTTCCAGGCCCTCATCTTCAAAAATTTGCTCGACCAGAGCCACTTCTTCAGTGAGAGCTGTTTGTAAAACTTCTTCTTCTATCTGGACCTCTCCTTCTGGACCAATTTCTATACCTATCTGAGCTAAATCATCTTCACGCTCAGCAAAAGTCTCCTCCAGTTGAGCCCCCATATCTTGCAGAGTGGGGCTGGCAGGCTGATCCGCTATAAATTGCTGTAGATCATCAACTGCTCCAACAAAATTTTCTAAAACATCGGCAGCTGCTTCTACATCAGGAGCCACCTCTATTTCAGCTGTGCCGGTTTCCTCCAGCTCTAAAATCACATCACCTTCCTGAAGCTGAACAGCATTGCCCCTGAGCGCAAAATCTTCTCCTTCTTCCAGCCCATTTATTTCAACATCGGCTTCTTCTGCCTGCTGTTCTACTGTCATACCCAGCTGCTCTTCGATAAAATCTCCTTCTGGAGCATCTCTGATCTCAAACTCACCGGCTTCACCCGGCTCTTCTGATCTTACTTCCAGAAAAACCTCATCCTCCTCGATAAAAACATCCGCCTCCACCCCGGCAGAAGCAGCTTCAATTTCCTCAGCTGCGGTCTGCAGAATATCCTGCGGAGTTTCATCTTCATCCACTTCTATCTCGATCGTTTCCTCCCGATCCTGTTGCTCTATAATGAACTCATAATCTCCTTCATACACAACTTCCGGGTCATCTGCTGGCAGTTCCTCTCCTCTCATCAGCTGTTCCTGAGCAAGTTCTGTTATTTCAATTTCCCGTTCCTGAAGCTCGGCTCCGGCTTCTGCTTCTCCCGTAACTATATCAGAATCGGAAACCTCTACAGTGCGTTCCTCCAGAACTGGCTGAGAGAGGGGAGATTCATCGATAAAGGGTTCAGCTGCTTGCTGGAGCTGCATAAAAACATCACGAAAATCATCGGCAAAATCAATAATTTCCCCGGCATCCAATCCGGAGGCAGCTCTTTCCCCGGAATCAGTTTCTATTTCAGTCAGCGGCAGCATCTGGTCGACCTGCTGCTGACGCTGCAGAATATTTTCCTGACGAGCAGTGGCCAGCGCAGGATTGTCTAAATGATGAGTCTGATTGAACAGATTTTCTGCGCCAGCAGATCTGCCAATCTCGCTGACCATGACAGTTTCCTCCCGGATTGAGAATTTTGCTTCTTCTCCACATCAGTTATTGGATTTTGTTTAAGAACACTTTCATTTAGAACATTTTCCTGTTTTATATAGTCCTCATTCATGGAAGCTATGAGGCTTCGCTCACAATGAAA
>CAYTDP010000021.1:0-32869 GCA_964436625.1 uncultured Halanaerobiaceae bacterium
CTAGGACTAGACGGTTATGAGCCGCCTGCTCTGACCAGCTGAGCTATGGGCCCACGCACATATTTTAGCTTTTTGCTTCAACTTTCCATACCCATTATAATTCAAATTACAGCCATCGTCAATAGCATATAATAAAAAAATAATATGATTTCAAGCAATCAATCATTTATAGAACCAATTAACTCGTCAATACTCCGATAAGCTCATTTTTATGGCGATAAAATTATTATAAGATCAAAAATTCTTTGAGGTGCTTGCTATCCTGTAAATTTTCCAGTTTTTTCAGCGCCCTGGATTCTATCTGCCTTATTCTTTCCCTGGTAACATCAAATTCCCTGCCTATCTCTTTCAAAGTTCTGTTCCTGCCGTCTTCAAGACCGAATCTTAATTTGAGCACTCGTTTTTCCCTTTCTGTCAGAACGTAAAATACCTCCTCCAGCTCATCTCTCAATAAGCTGTTAAAGGCAGTATCATCTGGTTTTAAAGCCTTATCATTCTCTATAAAATCGCGCAGAGTGCTGTCCTTCTCCTCGCCGATAGGGGATTCAAGTGAAACGGACTCCTGAGCAACTTCTTTTACTTCCCTTAACTCCTCAAGAGACACTCCCATCTCTTCCGCAATCTCCTCTTCTTTCGGTTCTTCTCCTGTTTCCTGGCGAAGTCTTTGAGAAATTTTAAAGAACTTATTCATCTTTTCCACCATATGAACGGGAAGCCTGATCGTTCTAGCCTGATCGGCAATAGCTCTTGTGATCGACTGTCTGATCCACCAGGTAGCATAGGTGCTAAATTTATAGCCTTTGCGGTGATCAAATCTATCAACCGCTTTCATCAGGCCTATATTCCCCTCCTGTATCAGATCCAGCAGATTTAAGCCCCGGCCCACATGTTTTTTGGCGATGCTGACTACCAGCCTTAAATTTGCCTCGATAAGTTTCCTGCGCGCTGCTTTTTCTCCCTTTTCAATTCTTTGAGCCAGTTCAACCTCCTCTTCAGGTGATAGAAGATCGATCTCACCTATTTCCCTCAAGTACAGGCTTACATAATCATCAACGGCCCCGCCGCCGGCTGCATCTACAGCATCAATCTGCTCCTCATCAGGTGAATCTTCCCCCTCCACTATCTCAAATTCCTGCTTCTCCAGAAGTTCAAATATTTTTTCAATTTCATCGTCATCGAACTCCTCTCCAGCGATAAATTCCATAACTTCTTCCCGGGTTAGGCGCCCTGCCTCTTTTCCTTTTTTTAGCAGTTTATGAACAGAGCCGGATTTATCAAAATTCAGCCGTTCATCATCCCCCATCATCTTCACCCCCCTGCCTTTTAAGCAGGCGATTATAGTAAATCAAACAGTCATTTAAGACATCAGGACAAGAGATATCATCGAATTCCTTCAGGTTATTTAACAATTTCCGGCTTTCTTTCTCAACATGTCTGTCTTTTAAGCGGTCAAGCAGTTCCTCTACCCTGCTGACTGATGCGGCATTTTCCTCTTCATCGATCAAAAAGCGTGCTAATTGTTTTCTTGAGCTCTCTTTTATTCGCGAAAATACGGTGGAAGTATTGATCTGCTCCATATTTTTTATTGCTCTCAGCACCTCAGCGCCTTCCTGTGAGAATAACCCCTCACCGATATCTGCAATGGTTTTTTTACCAAGGCTTGGACACTCAAGAATGGCGGCAAGAACCATCCACTCAAGACTCTCCTGCCGGGAGCCGCTCACTTTTTTTTCCTGACCGGAATTACCGCCAGTTCTTCCGAATCTATCGTTTTTCTTGTTTTTTTCTTCATTCATCTTTTTTATATGCTTTTTCACCTCGGATTCCAGGCGGGCTGCCGAAAGCTCAACTTTATCAGCAAGCTTCTGGATATAGGCTTCCCGGGTCAGGGAATCCTCAATTTTAGCCAGAAAATTTAAGGCTTTTTTGACAGCCTGCAGCTTTTCATCGGTATCTCCAGTATCGTATTCAGACAGGATTCTATCCAGCCTGTAATCTATCAGAGCGGAAGCATCTTCTATTAACTCCTCAAAAAATGATTTGCCCCTTTCCCTTAAAAGATCATCGGGATCACCTTCACGGGGAAGATCTATCACCCTTACAGCCAGGCCGGCCTCCCGCAGTATATCCAGACCTCTCAAAGTGGCTGCTTCCCCGGCAGAGTCGGCATCGAAGGCGATTAAAACTTTATCAACATATCGGGCCAGAAGCTCGGCCTGCTGTTCGGTAAATGAAGTGCCGAGCGAGGCTACAAAATTCTCCAGTCCAAAGCTGTGTGCGGTTAATACATCGGTATAACCTTCTACCACCACAGCCTGATTGGTATTTCTCATACTTTCTCTTGCCCAGTTCAGACCATAAAGGGTGTGCTTTTTGGAAAAAATGGGTGTTTCAGGAGAATTTAAATATTTAGGGCTGTCATCAGAAGAAACAACCCTGCCGCCGAATCCTATGACCTCATCTCTGACATTAAAAATAGGGAATATAATTCTATTTCTAAATAAATCATAATAATTATCTGTTTTTTCTGACGTGCCGGCCAGACCAGCTTTGACCAGCATGTCCGGGGAATAATCGCGATCTTCGAAAAACCTCAGCAGGGCCCGCCAGCTGGACGGGGCATAACCAAGATTAAAGCGTTCCATCTGCTCCCGATTAAACCCCCGATCTTTGAGATACTTCCGGGCTGAATCAGCTACATCTTTGTTCATAAGAATATAATTATAGAATCTGGCTGCCAGATTGTTGATCTCAAAAATTTTTTCTCTTGTTTTCATCCTGGCTCTTTCTTTTTCACTGACGTCGGGCATCTCCAGCCCCGCTCTATCACTTAAATCTATCAGAGCTTCTTTGAAAGAGAGATTGTCCATTTTCATGATGAAACTGATAACGTCTCCGCCTTCTCCACAGCCGAAGCAGTAGAAGAATTGTTTGCGCGGGTTGATCGTAAAAGAGGGAGTCTCCTCCTGATGAAAAGGACAGAGTGCTCTATAATTTTTGCCCGTTCTTTCCAGATCAAGGTATCCTTCCACCAGATCAACAATATCGACACTGTCCTTTAATTTTTCTATAAACTCCTCGTTTATTCCAGGCATAATCTAATCTCCCTCTATTAAATAAATTCTCCCTCTACAGAAATTATCCTGCCGATTTAAGCCCAGGGGGTGGGAATAAAAAGTTCTCTTCCCTTCTGGATTGCATAGCGGTCGGTCATACCGGCTATATAGTCCACCACCGCCTGTTCCAGCTCAGACTGCTGGGCTCTTTTGCTGTATTCAGGGGGCATTTTTTCCGGATGCTCATGATAGTAGCTGTATAATTCCTTCAGTAGTCTTCTGGCCTTGTGTTCCTCTTTTTTGGCCCGTGAACCGATGTAGACATTGGCAAATAAAAAATCCCGCAGTTTTTTCGTGATTTTCTCTACCTCATCTGTCATTTTAATCTCATCTCTGTTCCTGCTGGCATTGATGATACTTTTCACCATGGAATCTATTCTCCGGGAATGGGTTTTTCCCAGTATCTCATCCGCTTTTCCGGGCAGATCGCTGCGCTGCAAAATTCCCGCCCGCAAAGCATCATCGATATCGTGGTTTATATAGGCGACTCGATCGGCCAGCTTTACAATCTGACCTTCGAGAGTTTCCGGTTTCTCCCCGCCGGTATGATGACAGATACCATCTCTAACTTCATAAGTCAGGTTAAGCCCGGAATCATCGCTGTCGCTTCCCTCGAGAAAATCAACCACCCTTAAACTGTGTTGATTGTGGTTGAACCCTCCAGTAGTCAGCTCATCGAGAATATCTTCGCCGGCATGTCCAAAAGGAGTATGACCCAGATCATGGCCCAGAGATATGGCCTCGGTCAGGTCCTCATTTAAACCAAGAGCACGGGCTATAGTTCTGGAAATTTGTGAAACTTCCAGAGTGTGGGTTAGGCGGGTGCGATAATGATCCCCCTGAGGTGATATAAAAACCTGGGTTTTATGTTTTAGCCGACGAAAAGCTTTGGCGTGAATAATTCGATCCCGGTCATTTTGAAAAGCGGTGCGCAGGGGACAGCTTTCCTCTGTTTTCCTCCTGCCCCTGCTCTCCCCGCTCAAAGCAGCCTTTGAGGAAAGAATATTTTTCTCTCTGGTTTCCAGACCCTCTCTATCCACCAGCCCGGAATCCATTCCCTGATAATCCATATCTTCACCCCCGCCCTGTGAATTAGGATCTTATCAATGTTGACCTATTCCTCCAAAAATTTCTGTACCTGAGTGGCCGATTCTTCGATCGATTTATTGGTAACGTTGAAAATCGGACATCCTATCTCTTTCATTATGTCATCGGCATATCCGAGCTCTTCGTTTATCCTTTCGATCGAGGCATATTGAGAGTCAGGACTAAGCCCCAGTGATTTCAATCTTTCCTGTCTAATTTCATTTAGCACCAGGGGATCAATTGTAAGTCCAACTACTTTATTATCCGGATTTTGAATCAATATATCGGGAACGTCGACTTCGGGTACCAGAGGAACGTTGGCAGCCCGGTATCCACGATAGGAGAGATATATGCACATTGGAGTTTTTGAAGTCCGGGAAACTCCTACCAAAACCACATCAGCCTTCTCTACTCCTTCGGGATCATTTCTATCGTCGTATTTGACGGTAAACTCCATGGCCTCAACCCTGTCAAAATAATTATCATCAAGCTGATGACGCAGACCCGGCTTGAGCTGAGGAGATTGATCTAGTTTATTTTCCAGCTCATTCATTATAGGTCCCATAAGATCGACCATGGATATCTTTCTTTTATTGCCCATCTCTTTGAATTCGGACCTCAGTTCCGGGTCTATCAGTGTATAGACTATCAGGGCATCTTCTTTTTCCGCCTCAAGAATGATGCTTTTCAGCTCCCTGACGGTGTTCATATGAGTATATTTTTTTACGCTGAAATCTGTCTCATCAAATTGACTGGCCGCCGCCTCGAGAACAATATTGGCCGTTTCTCCCAGCGAATCAGAAACTACATAAATTGAAGTTTTATCCTGTGAAGACATGTCCAATCACTTCCGATCCTCGTCCAGAGCTATTTCGCCGATGTCCATAACCTCGTCACTGAGACTGGAAACTTCAGCAAGCAGAGCCAGTCTGTTCTTCCTAACCTCTTCATCATCGACCATTACGACAACATTATCCAGAAAATTATCGATGGGATTTTTGAGGTCGACCAGCTTTTCCAGCCCTTTTTCATAGCTGCCTGCAGAAAATGAGGAGAGAACATCTTCTTTAACATCGCTGTATTCCCGATGGAGGTTTATTTCTTCTTCCTCGCCCAGCAGGCCCGGATTTATTTCCGCAGCAGGCTCGCCCTGGGCCGCCAAATTCTGGCACCTCTGAAGACCATATATCAAATCTGTAAATCTGCCCAGATCCTCGCTGCGCAAATTCATAAGTGCCTGGCATCGCTTCCAGCAATCGGTGATATCATCGAATCCTGCCTCCAGTACAGCCTTGATAATATCATATCTGATATCCCGCTCGCCCAGGTGCGATTCCAGCCTATCTCTGATAAAATCCCGTATGTTCACCCTGACCTCATCTTCGACCCCGATCATTTCAGAGGTCTCAGCGACCAACTCACTTACAGTAATGTTCCAGTCCCGGGAGATGAGTATTCTGATTATACCGACACCTTTTCTGCGCAGAGCAAAAGGATCATGGCTTCCGCTGGGTTCATTTCCTGCAAAGAAATTGCTCACAATATCGTCCATTTTATCGGTGATGCTCAAAACAGCCCCGACATCCGAACCGGGCAGCTCTCCGCCGGACTGATCGGGAAGATAATGTTCTTCGATAGCCTCGGCAACGGGCTTTTCCTCCCCGGCATCTTCAGCGTATATTTTTCCCATAACTCCCTGCAATTTGGCAAATTCATCAACCATATCCGTGGCGAGATCAAATTTGGCCAGCCGTGCAGCCCTCTTCAAAGCCTGTATCTTATTCTCGGATAGACCGAGGGTCTGACCAAATCCCCGGGAAAGTTTTTCCAGTCTTTTTACTTTATCGTATATGCTGCCCAATTCCTCCTGATAAATAATGTTCTTCAATTCCTGATTGAACTCTTCCAGTTCAACACTTCTGTCCTCCTCATAAAAGAAAGCAGCATCTGCCAGTCTCGCTCTTATGACCATTTCATTCCCCTTTATAACATTCTCCAGGTGTTTTTCATCACCATTTCTTACACTTATAAATGAAGCAGCCAGACTGTCATTTTCTTTTACCGGAAAATATCTCTGATGTTCGATCATTGAGGTTTTCAGCACCTCATCGGGGACTTTAAGGAAGTCGGGGTTGAAACTGCCGAGAAAAGCGGTAGGAAATTCGATGAGATTTGTCACTTCCTGGATTAGATCATCGGTGATAAAAGCCTCTATATCTTCCTCGCTTTCAATCTTTTCAATCTGCTCCAGAATCATCTCGCGGCGTCTATTTTGATCAACTATCACGTATTCGTCGGCCAGCCGGGAGAAATAATCATCGGCTGATTCAATCCGTTTTGAATCAGCTCCCAAAAATCGATGCCCTCTGGTTATCCGACCGGATTCGAGGCCGGCAAGTTCAAAATTTATCACTCTTTCGCCGTAAAGAGCCAGAATCCAGCGTATAGGACGGACAAATTCAAACTCGCCGCTTCCCCAGCGCATTGTCTGCGGCTGTGAGAGGTTTTTGACCAGTTCGGGCAGTATTTCGGCCAGAACTTCCCGGGCAGGTCTGCCTTCAATCAGCCTCTCCACAAAAAGATAACCGTCCCTGATTACCACTTCCTCCAGATCTACATTTTGACCGCGGGCAAACCCTTCAGCAGCTTTGGTAGGATTTCCCTCGTCATCATAAGCTATTTCCTCTGAAGGTCCTCTTATAACCTCTTCAGTATCGGATTGTTTTTCAGCTACTCCTTCAACCTCCAGCACTAGCCTTCTGGGAGTAGAATAAACGTCAATTTCTTCGTACTCTATCCTCTTATCCTCGAGAAGTTCTTCTGCGTCATTGGCCAGGTTATTCCGCAGGCCGGCCACCATGCCGGCGGGAATCTCCTCCGTTCCCAGCTCGAAAAGCAGCTCATCAGCCATTATTACTCCTCCTCCTCAAAATTTAAACTGAGATATTTGCTGGCGCAGCCGCGGGCTAGATCTCTTACTCTATTGATGTAGTTGGTGCGTTCAGTAACGCTTATCGCTCCGCGTGCATCGAGCACGTTGAACAGATGTGAGCATTTCAGTGTATAATCATAAGCTGGCCGGGGCAGATTCTCCTCAAGACAGCCCTCAGCTTCTTTTTCGCTGTGGTTAAACATCTCCCGCAGTCGGGACTGATCTGCCACATCAAAGTTATAACATGACTGCTGGTATTCGTTCTGATAATAAATGTCTCCATAGGTAACATCGTCGACCCATTCAAGATCATAGACGCTATCTTTCTCCTGAAGATACATCGCTATCCTCTCCAGGCCGTAGGTTAGCTCAACCGTAACAGGGTCGGTATCATATCCTCCTACCTGTTGAAAGTAGGTAAACTGAGTAATCTCCATACCATCCAGCCAGACCTCCCAGCCCAGCCCCCAGGCTCCCAGCGTTGGGGCTTCCCAGTTATCCTCGACAAATCTGATATCGTGTTTTCTGGGTTCGATACCCAGATTTTCCAGGCTGCCCAGATATAAATCCTGAACATCTTCGGGGGAGGGTTTTAAGATCACCTGATATTGATAATGACGCTGAACCCGATTGGGATTTTCACCGTATCTCCCGTCCTGAGGTCGGCGGGAAGGTTGAACATAGCCGGTATTCCAGTCATCATCACCTAGAGCTCCCAGAAAAGTTGCCGGACACATGGTACCTGCTCCAACCTCCATATCATAGGGCTGTTCTATGACACAGCCATAATCATTCCAAAAATCGTGCAGATTAAAAATGATCTCCTGAAAAATCATAATACTCACAGCTCCTCTCCTGACTTGATTTAATTGTCTGTTTTTGGAAAAAGACCAGATTCAAAGTCTGAAATTAAGGTCCTTCTCCACATCAGTTGTTGCATCTTGTTTAAGAACACCAATGGTTAGGGAGAAGATCCAAAATCAAAAATAAAACACCTCTCCAGAACAGTTAGCAGCGCTCAAAACAGCGATAGAAATCTGCTGGAGTTCAGGGAGAGGTCGAGATGATAATCTATAAATTTATCCAACATCCTGTTGATATAATCCAGTCTATCTTCATCTACAGAGAGCTTTCTATCATCCAGCAAAATATCATAACCCCGGGAAAATGATTCGACCAAAAATTTAAAGCTAGAGAAGTCTATGGGCATTCTACCCCGGGATATTTCGGGTTTCTGACAGCAGGTGACACCGCCGGCCTTAATGGAAAGAGAAGCTTTGTAGCCATCAGCAAATTTCTCCCCGCTCATAGACTTCTGGCAGTCCGAACATCTCTTAAGCCGGGGTCTTATTCCCAGAAAATCCAGCGCTTTTAGTTTAAAGACGGCGTGAATAGCCTTAAGCTCAACTTCATCGTCGATTTCTGCCTCCATCAACAGGGATAATGTCCTGACAAGATGGCCAAAATAATCTGGCTGCGCTATCTCTGTACCGGTTTTATAAATAAACTCCAGTACATAGCTGCCATAGCTGAGTTTCTTGAGATTATTTTTTATCTGTGCATGCTGACGGCGCAGCTCAAGATCGGAGATGCTTCCCAGGCTTTCAGAATCCTTCCTGTAATATTCGATATCATTCCAGCAAAATTTCTGCAGCATGCCAGAAAAATCAGAGGTCATCCTTTTTGAAGAGGGGGCAGCCAGCCTCAAAATCCCCTCCTCCCTGGTATAAAATGTTACCAGCAGGTCGTCCTCGCCCAGATCCATGTCTTTTAATACTACGCCCGTTATCTCCTTTTTCGGCATCGATAATTTTTAATCCTCTTCATCTTCAGAAACAATATTCACACCCGAACTGGTGCCAATACGATTTGCACCGGCATCGAGCATCTCAAGGGCATCAGAAAAATCTCTGATACCGCCAGCAGCTTTAACTCCCAGGTCTCTCCCTACAGTTTTCCTCATAATGCTTACGGCTTCCGGAGTGGCTCCCGAATCGCCAAATCCTGTGGAGGTTTTTATAAAGTCTGCTCCCGCATCTTTGGCAATCTTTGATGCTTTTTCTATCTCTTCTTCGTCCAGATAACAGGCCTCTATAATCACCTTTACGATTATATCCGATGTCACACCAGCAGTATTGGTAGCTTCAACCACCGACTTTATATCCGATTCTACCAGATCATAGGATCCGGATTTAAAGGCTGATATATTCATTACCATGTCCAGCTCTCTGGCACCATTTTTGATAGCATTCCTGACCTCGAATGATTTGGTCTCTGTCGTATGTCCTCCCAGAGGAAACCCGATAACAGTACAGACTTTTACAGAGCTCTCTTCCAGCCTGCGGCTGGCAAAAGGAACATAAACAGGAAGCACGCACACCGAGGCAAATTCATGCTCATGAGCTTCCTGACAGAGCTTTTTAACATCCTCAACCGTGCCCTGAGGTTTAAGCAATGTGTGATCGATCATTTTTGCCATATCTTTAGGTTTTATAGCCATGCTTGTTATTTCACTCCCTGTAACAGTTCTTTTGACTTGTTTTTTAATCTATATCTATCTCTAATCTATTCCACTGTGTTATATCCTTATTCTCTTATTCTATGCCGGCCTTATGATATCCTGCCTCTTTCTTCGAAGGCAAAATTTTTAGAAGTCAGCATCCGACTGCTCACTTATATTCATAATCCCTGTTTTTTCAAACTTCAAAACCTAAATTCTTCATCCATTTCTCTTTTTTTCGCCAGTCCTTTTTCTCTTTGACCCATAGATCGAGATAAACTTTATCCTCCATCATTTTTTCTATCTCCTGCCGGGCTCTTTTCCCGATCTTCCTCAGCATGCTGCCTTCTTCGCCTATTATCATACCTTTATGACTTTTCTGTTCGACAAATATATTAGCTCTGATATAAATTATATCCTCTTTTTCTTCAAATTCTTCGACCCTGACAGCTGTGCCATAGGGAATTTCATCCCAGGTGAGTTCAAAAATCTGCTCTCTTATAAACTCCTCCACAAGCTCCCTCTCAATTTTATCCACATACATATCCCCGGGGTAATACTGAGGTCCTTCGGGCAAATTTTTCCTGAGAAAATCCATAATGTCCTCTTTTCCTGTGCCCCGGCGGGCCGAACAGGTGATAATCGGCATATCAGCATTCTTTTCGTAATTTTCGATTCTCCCCGCCAGCTCCTTCTCATTCAAAAGATCAATTTTATTCAGAACCAGCGCGGCAGGAATATTACGACTCTCAATCCGGGAATAGATGAATTCATCACCGGGACCAAATTTCTCCGAGGCATCACAGACCAGCAATATTAAATCTATCCCGCTCATGCTCTTCTCTATTTCATCCAGCATGAATTCATCCAGCTTATTTTTGATCTTATGAACACCAGGAGTGTCGAGAAAAACAGCCTGAAAATCATCCCCGGTAAGTATAGCTCTGCTTCTGCGGCGGGTAGTCTGCGGTCTTCTGGAAACTATGCCTGCCTTTTCACCAATCAGAGCATTTATTAAAGATGACTTTCCCACATTGGGACGGCCCAGCACGGAGACAAAACCGGATTTAAATTCTCCCATCTATTTCATATCCTCTGCAGTGAAGTTATAGGGCAGCAGTTCAGAAGCTTTTGCTTTTTTATGCTCTCCTCCATCAGAAGCCATTATGACTTCCATTTCAGGATTAAATTCCACCAAAACCTGCCGACAGGAACCGCAGGGAGATACCGGTCTATCTGTATCGGCTATAACTGCCAGAGCTGTAAAATCCTGATGCCCGGAAGCCACAGCTGAAAATATAGCCGTTCTTTCCGCGCAGTTTGTCAGGCCCAGAGCGGCATTCTCCACATTGCATCCTGCAAACAATTCCCCACCAGCGGTCAGAACTGCAGCACCGACCCGAAAGTTGGAGTAAGGAACATAGGCATTTTCTCTGGCTTTTCTGGCTTTATTTACAATCTCATCAAGATACTCCGCTTCCAGAGCCATAAAACACTTCCCTCCTTATAATTAACGGTTCTAACTGTCTTCAGTTGATAGATATTGTATAAGATCACTGTAAACAGATAAAAAATTTTGAGTATCACTTCGCTTTATATCTTCCAGTATAACTAAATAAGTATTTTCGACACACCTTTTTACCAGCTAAAAAAAGAAGATCCAAAACTATATTCAACTAACTAATATGGAAAAGATTTCAATTAATAGACTTCTATCTCAGCATCTTCGGGCAGAACATGAAACCAGGTTTCCGATTCCAGATACTCCGGTACAGAGTTTTCGGCACCGACGCCATCCAGCCACAGCTCAACTTTCTGATTGTCATAAGCCCATCTTCCTTTAAAAGATTCTTTTCCGGTGAGAAAATAAGCTTCTCCTCCGGAATCCAGCCGAATTCTCTGTCTGCCTTCCTCATCAATCGTTTTGTGGGGAGCAAATATAACTGCCAGGTTTTTAAAGTTGATTATTTCCCCCGTTTCATCCCGATGGGGACCGCCGCCGGTATAGCGGTAAAAGCGGCCGGAATCGTCATCGAATTCATAGGTCAAGTTATGTCCTCTGAAACTCAATTCTATCCGCCTTAAATCTTCATCATCGGCAGCCAGAACAGCCTGATTTTTTGATTCTGCTTCCCCTTCTTCCCGAAATGATAGGTGCTGGCTTATATCATTATCTGAAGTTCTTTTCAGATTCATATCTTCAGCCGCTCTGGCTATACCTTCTTTCCCGGTATAAAGATTGTGAGGTATTTCCCGGCTTTCATCTCTCCAGAAATAGCCCGGTCTGATCAATTCATTTACACTGCCTGCACTGCTTACCTCCAATTTTTCCAGAGCTTTACTGCTGCCGCCAGAATGGAAAAATACCGGATCAAAGGCTTCTGTGAGTTCCACCATATAAGGCCTAAGACTTCTGACAGGGCCGATCCGCTGCGGAGGAGTGTTTCTGTTATAACCGGCCAAAAAGCGGGTTATGCCTCCTTCTACCAGAAATTCAAAAACTATATCGGCCTGGTTGAGGCCTGCCTGAGGTTGAGAAGAAGGGTGATTTTCCACCACTACCAGAACGGGAGGATGATCTGAACCCGCAGAAATTGGGGCAGTAAAATAAACTGTCATCATAATGATCAAGAGTCCACACAGGAAAAAAGACATACTGAAAGATTTAATTTTTCCCGTGCTGGCCGGGGGACAGAAGTTGAACATGAAATTCAAATTTTTCACCTCATAAATGCTATATGTAAGTCAGTTTTTCCAGCGGATCTTCTGTTTTTATCCTTACTTTTTTGATGCGATGTTCAGTGGTAGCTATTACTTCCAGTTCCAGACTGCCCCTGACTATCTTCTCGCTTTCTCTGGGAAAATAACCGAGCTGATGGAGAATATAACCGCTGATGGTTTCATAGGTCTCCTCATCCCCCAGAGGTTCAGGCAAATATTCATTTATTTTATCTATATCCACACCACCCTGAACTATCAGTTCGTGCTCGCCAACGGGCTCAATTTCTTTTTCTTCCGGATCAAACTCATCTCTGATATCGCCGACTATCTCCTCCAGGAGATCCTCTATAGTTATCAAACCCGAAGTGCCTCCGTATTCATCGAGGACAATAGCCATATGCTCCTGACGTCTTCTCATTTCGTTCAGCAGCTGATTGATCGGCTTGCTTTCCGGTATAAAATAGATCGGTTTGATAAATTCTTCCAGATTTAAATCTTCCAGTTCAGGCGGCGATTCCTCCAGCAGCATAACCAGCAGATCCTTAACATAAACCAGGCCGACAATGTCATCTACAGTTCCCTCATAAACTGGTATGCGCGAATAACCGTATTCTACGGCGAGTTCAACGATTTTATTAACCGGAGCACCTCTTTCCACGCAGACCATTTCAGTACGGGGAACCATGATTTCCCTCACCATTATATCATCAAAATCAAAGATACTGTGGATCATTTCGCTTTCCGTCTCTTTTATAGCTCCCTCTTTTTCCCCCACGTTGACAAATCGGCGAATCTCTTCCTCCGTGAGAAAAGCAGCCGACATAACGTTTTCAGCTCCAATTATGATCTTAATCAGCCAGGAAAAAAAGCTGACGAAAGGCGAAAACAATCTTTCCACCCAGATCAGAAAGGGGGCAACTGTCCGGGCATATTTCAGGGACCTGTTATTGCCCAGAGATTTAGGTGTGATCTCTCCGAAGATCAATATTAGAAAGGTCATAACTCCGGTAGCAATGCCAACCCCGCTTCTACCAAAAATTTCGATGGCAATTGATGTAGCTATCGCTGAAGCAGCGATGTTGACCAGGTTATTTCCGATGAGTATGGTGCTTAAAAGCCTGATTTCATCTTCCAGCAGTTTATCTACCAGAGCAGCTTTCTCATCTCCTTTATTCACCTGATCTTTTACCTTTACCCTGCTGGCAGCCATGAAGGCTGTTTCTGATCCCGAGAAAAATCCCGAAAGGAAAAATAATACAACCAGCAGGATTACCTGCCAGACCATTTTACTCCCCCCAGTTCATCCCTGACTACTCCGAAAAAGATTCGAGCTCTGAAAGATAACTTTTCTCCTTATCCTCCATATCAGATCGCGTCTCAAAATCACCGTGTTCATAACCCAGCAGATGCAGAACTCCATGTACGGTTAAAAATGAAATCTCATAAAATAAGGAGTGATTATAATCTTCAGCCTGATCTCTGGCCCTGGGAATAGAAATTATAACTTCTCCCAGAAGCTCCTCTCCCAGAGGAAAGGCCAGCACATCAGTCGGTTTTTGCCTATCGCGATATTCTTTGTTCAGTTTCTCGATCCTGTCATCGTCCACAAAAGTCAGGCTGACCTCAAGACAGTCAGGATGTTCTTCAGTTTCTTCAAGTTCCCGATCTAAAATTATTTTGATCAATTTTTTCAGCTCAGCGAGCTTCTCATCGGCGAGATCAAAATCATCTATCTGACTGCTGATCAAAATCTGCGAATTTATAGTCACTATTCTCCCTCCACGTCCTGAAATTCTTCCTCCAGGTCTTCGGGGTATTCCACCCTCTGGTGATAAATCCCGGTCAATATTTTGGTGAAACTCTCGGCGATAGTATCGAGCTCCTGTAGAGTGAGCTCCGATTCATCCAGCTGATTTTCCAAAAGTTTTTCCCTGATCAATCCCCGCACCAGATTCTCTATTCTATTGGGATCGGTTTTATCAAAGTTTTTTGATCTCACAGCAGCTTCCACAATATCAGCAAGCATAAGAATAGCTGCTTCTTTGGATTGAGGCTTGGGACCATCATATCTAAAATTCGATTCTTCGGCAACTGAATGATTATTCTCTCTGGCAGCTTCCTGATAGAAAAATGAAATCAGGTTCGTTCCTTGATGCTGTTCTATTAAATCTATGACAGTTCTGGGAAGATCATGATTTTTAGCCATCTTGACCCCATCTTTGACATGAGATTTTATGATCAATGAACTGAGATTGGGATTGATATCATCGTGAGGATTTTCTCCTCCGAATTGATTGTCCGCAAAAAAGTAGGGTCTTTTTAGTTTACCAATATCATGATAATAAGCTCCCACCCTGATCAGGAGTGAATCAGCACCTATATTATCCGCTGCAGTTTCCGCAAGATTACCCACAACCATGCTGTGATGGTAGGTGCCAGGTGCCTCTACGAGAAGTCTTTTTAACAGAGGCTGGTTGGGGTTGGAAAGTTCGAGAAGTTTAACCGCCGAGGTCAAGTTAAATATATTCTCAAGATAGGGAAGCAATCCGTTGGCCAAAATGGCCACGAACAGACCGTTCAGGGCTCCCATTCCCGCCAGAAGTATGATATCCAGCAGTGTAAAGGCAGGTTGAATAAAATTCAGCATTATTACCGTGAAGACCAGAACCCCGCTGATGTTGAAACCGGCTTTGATCAGATCGCTTCTCTGATTTATTTCAGCAACGCTATAGATACCGATCATGCCGGATATAAAAGCTGCGACGGCCACATTATAATTCATATCAAATAGTATCGGCAACAGAAGCGAAGCATACACGGTAGCTGTAACCGCGGGAGCTGTGGACAGGAGTATCGTCAACAGCACCGAAAGCATACCCACCGGCACGATGTAGAATATATAGTCGGGTTCAAAAAGCGTCGATATCCAGGCCATCAAAAACAGAATAACTAGCAGCGTCTCTATAAGGTAAAGTTTGTTGTTTGCCCGCCAGATCGCTGTCAGATGGTTTTTAAAATAATAGATCATGATCAGAGTCAATATTAAAAAATACAGAACTGTACCTGAAAATCTCAACCAGCTGACTTCCATGGCTGAAAGGCCAACATCATCAAGGGCCCGATATTGTACAGGCGAAACTAATTCACCTTCTTCAACTATTACCTCTCCCTGAGCAAAATCTTGATAGACAGGCTGCACGCCGGCAAGCACTTCTTCTTCTCTCTCCCGGGTAGCCTCTTCATCTATAACCATATTGGGGACCAGATTTTCTTCAACCCTGCTGAAAAGTAAATCCTGACTGTTCTCATCCAGGTCTATATCTCCAATAAACTCTTTTAAATCCTGCAGAGAACGATCCATCTCTCCCTCTCTGAGAGATCCCCGATAAAGCCTTTCCAGTTCGCCAAAAACATGCTCTTTAAAACCAGCTACTTCCTCTTCTGTTAGCTCCATTAAACTGTCCATCTGCGAGGCATCCAGCAATATGCCCGACTCACCCAGAGCGCTTTCCACCTGATCTCTGTCCTCCAGGGCAGCTGCTTCTGCCAGGACCGAAAATTCCGATTCCAGATTGTCGCGGGCCATCTCAAGTGCCTCTCTATTTTCCACGAAAACTGCAGAGACATTGCTCAGGGCCAGTTCGCGCCTTGTTTCCGTGGTTTCTTCATCCAGCACCGATATATCAGCAGGAGCAGATACATTTACAGGGCTGGGTTCACCCACTGAAAAATCTGAAGCTGTAGGGATGATGCTGGCAGTGAGAATTATGAGCATCAAAAGGCAGAAGAGCAGCCCAAAAGTTACTTTTCTCACGTTCGGATCCAGATCCCGAACCCGGGAAAAGATATTTATATTTTCCTGCAGCCAATCAATTAAACTGCTCATAAATTGAAATTCCACCTTTAGTAAAAACAACCTCTATTATAGATCTCTATCACTCATTTTCTTTCTCCTCATAGGCGGTAATTATTTTACGGACCAGATTATGGCGCACAACATCGGTTTCATCCAGATAAACAAATTCTATGCCTTCTATACCTTTCAATATTTCTTCCACTTCGCCCAAACCTGATTTCTGATTGTAGGGAAGATCTATTTGAGTTATATCTCCGGTAATTACCGCCCGGGAATTGAAACCTATGCGGGTTAGCATCATTTTCATCTGTTTTGTGGTTGTATTCTGAGCCTCATCCAGAATGATAAAAGAATCATCAAGAGTTCTTCCCCTCATATAGGCCAGCGGCGCAACCTCTATTATATCTTTCTCCAGATATTCTCTGACCTTATCCGGACCGAGTACATCAAATAAAGAATCATACAGAGGTCTAAGATAGGGATCAACCTTGTCCTGCATATCACCCGGCAGAAAACCCAGTTCCTCACCGGCTTCTATAGCCGGCCGGGTCAAAACTATTCTATCGACCCTGTGATTTAATAAATTTTTAACTGCCATGACGACTGCCAGATAGGTTTTCCCTGTTCCTGCCGGGCCGATCGAAAAAACAATATCATATTTTCTCATGGCTTCTAAATACATTTTCTGTCCGACAGTCTGAGGCTTGATCTCCTCACCCTTATGATTAACCTGGATAACCTCGTTAAATATGCTGGAAAAGTCCAGGTTGTTATCATCCTGCAAAAGTTCGATGATGTAGTTGAGCTGACGATCAGAGACAGTATTTTCCTCTTCCAGCAATTTTGCCATCTCTTCCAGCGTACGACGGGCCAGCTCTACTTTTTCAGGGGGGCCCTCGATATTGATTTCGCTGCCTCTAGCAATCAATTCAACATCCAGCTCTTCCTCGATCATTTTGATGTTTTTATCGAGGTTGCCGAACAAATTTCTGGCTTTATGATAATTTGAGACCATGAATTTCTCAGAGATCTGACTGCTCACAATCACCCTCCTCATCCAGAGATAATTGAAGTTCCTGGACTGAATGTCCTTAAAAACACTATTCCAGTAAAAATTTAAAAATCCTTCTTCATCTTTTATCCTAATGTAGAAAAACCCACTATTAACTCGATAGCATAACCTATATTAACATATCTACCCCGCTTACTCAATTATAAGCATAAAAAAACCTGCTCCGCCATATTCAGCCGCTTTCCTGCGGCCGCGCAAAACTGGACGAAGCAGGGAAATATGGAGTCAAATTCTCTTAAAGTGGTGATCATCCGGGCGGCCAGGAAAGTTCTCTTCCTCCCAGAAGATGAAAATGGACGTGATCGACAGTTTGTCCGCCTTCTTCTCCACAATTATTTACCACCCTGTAACCGCTTTCTGCTATTCCTTCCGAACGGGCCAGCTTCTGAATGGTCTTATGAATATCGGCTATAAGATCAAACTCATCTTCAGAAACTTCTTCAAGTGATTCAATGTGATTTTTGGGTATTACCAGCAGATGAACCGGCGCCTGAGGATTGGCATCTTCAAAAGCAACGATCCTATCGTCCTCGTATACTATATCGGCATCCATTTCTCCGGAAGCTATGTCACAAAAAATACAATCCGTCATCTCCGAATTCACCTCCTTATGGCTTTTCTATAAGTACTCCTTTAAGCCCGCCCTCTCCTGAGGAGAGCTTTTTTAATTTAACTTTTGAAAATTTATTTTTTAAGTTTTTTTCGCTCTCCGCTCTTATCCTGAGATAATTATCGCTGTATCCTGAAAAACTTCCATCATCGTTTTCTCGTTCAAAAAGCACCCGAAGAGTTTTTTTCAAAAATCTTTCTTTATATTTTCTGCTCAGTTTTTTACCCAGCTGCCGCAGAATTTTAGATCTCTCTTTTTTTATCCGACTGTTTACTTCATCAGACATACCGGCAGCTTCAGTACCAGGCCTGGGGGAATAAGAAAAAACATGAATATCGCTAAATTCCAGCTCCTCCACCGTTTTTCTTGTCCTTTCAAAATCTTCTTCCGTCTCCCCCGGAAAGCCAACCATAATATCACTGGTAATAGCTATTTCCGGCACGATATCTCTTATCATATTTATTTTTTGGGAGAAATCCTCAACCCTGTAAGGGCGATTCATTCTGGAAAGCACTCTGTTGCTGCCGCTCTGCAGAGGCAGATGCAGATGCCGACAGAGTTTTTCCGATTCTCCTATCAGTTCAACAAGTTCTCGACTTACTTCAAGAGCTTCTAAAGAGCTGAGTCTGATCCGAAAGTCACCCTTCCTGTTCAAAATCTGCTGCAGTAATTCTTTCAGATGATCTCTCTCACCTGAGAAATCATCTCCGTAAGCTCCCAGATGAATACCGGTAAGAATAAATTCTTTTACGTTTTGGGTTTTGAGGCGCTCAAGTTCTTCGAGCACACTCTCAGGCTCACGACTTCGCTTTTTACCCCGGGCCAGAGGTATTATACAGTAGCTGCAGAACTGATCACAGCCATCCTGGATTTTTATGTTGGCTCTGGTTCTTCTTTCAACTTCACGGACTTCCAGCTCCGGATACTCATCGAGCTCTTGGTAATTCTTTCTGGGGGCAAGCCAGCTGCGGCCTGCGGAAATCTCCTCAATTAGCTCAACCAGCCTGTCTTTATCCGAGCTTCCCACAAGGTAATCTACCTCGTCGATCTCTTCAACTTCGTCCGGAATTGACTGGCTGTAACAGCCGGCCACAATTACAATCGAATTTTCCCCACCTCTGCGGCTGGCCCGCCGGGCCATCTTGCGCGATTTGCTGGCAGCAGATGTGGTTACCGCACAGCTGTTTATGACATAAATCTCTGCCGCCTCCGAAAAATCAACCGGTTTGTATCCGGCCCGACGAAATTGATCGAGAAGAGCCTCAGCTTCATATTCATTTACCTTGCAGCCCAGATTGTAAACTGCTATCCTGGGCTGATTTTTCATATCGGAAACTTTCACTGCATCTCACCCACTTCATGCAGTATAATTCCGGAGAGTACCGGTCCTGCGGTCTCAGTTCTCAAAATTCTAGGGCCGAGAGAAATATCATAACAATTTTCCAGGCTGATCAATTTTTCTATTTCTTTTTCGGCCAGGCCCCCCTCAGGCCCGATGATCAGAAGAATTTTTCTGCCTTTCCGAACAACTTTCTCTCTGCTCAATTCTTTGATATTATGACGAGCTTCTCGAGCCCGGGCCAGAAGCACAACTTCGAAATCTCGGCCCAGATCCATCAGCCCGTCAAGATCAACAGGCCGAAAAATATCAGGCCGAATTCCCCGCTCTGACTGGCGGGCTGCTTCCCTGATAATTTTTCTCCACCGTCTGAGTCTTTTATCGACTTTGTCTCCTTTCAGTTTTACCACAGCGTGCCGGCTGCTAAAAGGATAAAATCCTCTGGCTCCAACCTCTGTTGACTTCTGAATGACAGTCTCAACTTTCTTTTTTTTGGCCAGCGCCTGAGCTATAAAAATTTCTGTATCCGGCTCCCCGGCAGCATCTTCTAAATCAATCACTTTTACAACTACCGATCCCTTATCCTTATCTATGTCCTCTATCCTGACTCTGCCCTGATGACCTCTGCCATCCAGCAGAAGACAGCAGTCTCCTTTCTGCATGCGCATACTTTTAATCATATGATTGTAAAGCTCAGGACCTACTTCGATCTCTTCTAGCTTCATCAAATCTTCGCTTTGAGATGCAGGCAAAAAGAATCGCTTGCTGGACATTTTTTCCACCCCGTTTCATAACCGCGAACAACACAAAAGCCACCAGCCATCTCTGACCAGCTTCCAGTCAATTGTGAGATTATGCTTTTCAATATTCCGACCGATTTTCCGCAGATGCTGGAAGAGAATACCACCCACCAGCAGTCTGCCCTCTTCGCTCAAAAGTTTTGTGAGCTGAGGCATGATATCCCTGTGTATCTGCGGAAGGCAATTAGCCGCAATAAGATCATATTCTTCCTGTGTGTCGATTCTGTTTACATCGTTCTTTTTAAGTTCTATTCGCTCCTCCATTCTGTTTAACTTTATATTCTTCTTCGCATTTTTTATGGAGAGCTCATCCACATCAACTGCTTTTATGCGAGGAATGTTCAGGTGTGCTGCTGCAATCGACAAAACCGCGCTGCCGCAGCCTGCATCCAAAAACGAATTTATTTCAATCGGATTTTTTATCAGCCTTTCAAGTTCGGTCAAAACCAGTATGGTCGAGGGATGATGTCCGGAACCAAAAGCAACACCCGGCTCCAGAATTATAGGAACTCTCTCTTCTTTTTTCAATTTTTTGCTCCCGATCAAATTCTGTTTATCCGCTTCCCAGGCCGGAATTACAATCCAGTTCGACCCTATTTTTTTGCTTTTAAAATTGGATTTCCATTTTTCATTCCAATCAGTGCGTCTCGAAGGCTGTCGCCTTAGAGAATAACCTCCATTTTTAATAATATCATCGCGATTTAATTCCAGCAAGTTATGCAGCCTGGACCAGACCTCAGAGGAAGAATAATTAGAACTGCTGGAATAACCTGTAAATAAAATGCTGCCTTCCGAAGATTTATCCATCATGAAACCGGTCTGAAAAACGGCATTCATGATATTCTGACCGATCTCTCCGCAGTCGGAAGGCAGTTTGATATAGAATTTAATGTAATTTTCGTCTGATTTATTCATCCTCCAAAAGCGTCTTTAACCCTCCTGAAAAAGCTCTTTCCTTCAGGATTTATCTCATCTCCGCTGATTTCAGCAAATTTTTCCAGCAGTTCTCTCTGCTCCTGATCGAGCGAACGCGGTATAACAACTTTTATATGGATATATTGATCTCCTCTGCCCGATTTTTTCAGATGAGGAACACCCTTATTTCTCAGCCTCAGCACATCGCCGGGCTGAGTACCCTCGGGGATCTGAAATTTAACTTTGTCTTCAACTGTGGGAACCTCGATCTCATCTCCAAGAGCAGCCTGAACGAAATTGATAGGAATCTCGCAATGAATGTCATCTCCCCGGCGCTCAAAAATTTCATGGTCTCTGACGTTGACGACAATGTAGAGATCACCGGCCCGGGCTCCTCTCTGGCCTGCCTGCCCTTCTCCGGACATTCTCAGCTGATTCCCATCACGAATACCAGCCGGAATATCTACGGTTATAGTGCTTCTTTCACGCTTTGTGCCTGAACCTCCGCACTGAGAACAGGGATTTTCAATGATCTCCCCTTCTCCTCCACACTCACTGCATACCTGAGTAGTGGCCATCTGGCCGAAAGGAGTTCGCTGTGTGGTCCTGATTCTGCCCTGACCACCGCAGCGAGAACAGGTGCGGCTGCTGCTGCCCGGTTCAGCACCAGTTCCACCGCATTCATCGCAGCTAACCTCTCTGGGAATTTGAATCTCTTTTTTCGTTCCGGAAACAGCTTCTTCAAAATCTATTTCAATCTGATATTTGAGGTCCTTGCCTTTTTTGCTCTGACGGGACGATCTGCGATCGGATCGGCTCCGGGAGGTTCTGCGCCTGCCGCCAAAAAACATATCGAAGATATCGTCGATATCTTCAAAGCCAATTCCGCCGAAATCACCACCTGCAAAATCATCAAAATTCACCGAATAATCGTCCTGACCGAGACCGGCATGACCGTAACGATCATATTTTTCTCTCTTTTCAGGGTCGCTCAGGATATCATAAGCTTCCGAAATTTCTTTGAATTTTTCCCCTGCCTCGGGATCATCACTGCGATCGGGATGATACTTTTTGGCAAGTTCGCGATAGGCTTTTTTAATTTCATCCTGATCGGCATCGCGATCTACTCCCAAAACCTCATAATAATCTTTGTTGCTGCTGTTGGCCATAATTTATCACCATCCTCTATAAAACAACAGAAGAGGGCATCACGCCCCCTCCTGCCTTTTTTGCCTTTTCCCGGTTTATTTATTCTTCTTCATCGACTTCCTCGTAGTCCACATCTATAGTTTCATCATCTTCTTCAGAGCTCTGCTGAGGACCGGCCTGAGTGCCTTCCGGTCCGGGACCGGCGGGGCCAGCTCCCTGCGGACCTGCTCCAGCCGGACCTCCGGCAGCTCCACCGGGCTGAGCATCCTGCTGACTGTAAAGTTCGCTGCTCAGATCAGCCACAGCATCGTTCAGCGCTTCCATCTTTTCCTTGATCAGCTCAATATCATCCTCATTTTCTTCCAGAACTTCTTCAAGCTCTTCTTTTGCTTCTATCACAGGCTTTTTGACGCTTTCCTCAATTTCCTCGCCAGCTTCTTCAAGAGTCTGCTCGACCGAATGGATCAAGGCATCAGCCTCGTTGCGGGTTTCAATTCTTTCAACTTTCTTTTCATCTTCTTCCGCATATTTTTCAGCCTCTTTGACCATTTCCTCAATTTCCTCTTCGGAAAGGCCATCGGTGGACTCTATAGTAATATCTTCAGATTTTCCGGTTCCCTTGTCCTCTGCTGAAACCTGAACGATCCCATTTTCATCAATGTCAAAGGTTACCTCTATCTGGGGAGTGCCGCGGGGAGCAGGGGGAATGCCTGTCAGCTGAAAACGCCCAAGAGTCTGATTGTGCTGGGCCAGCTTGCGCTCTCCCTGCAGCACATGCACATCCACAGTCGTCTGATTATCTTCAGCAGTGGTGAATATCTTGCTTTCCGAAGTCGGTATAGTAGTATTCCTCTCTATCAATTTCGTGAACTTGCCGCCGAGAGTTTCTATCCCCAGTGAAAGTGGAGTCACATCCAAAAGGACCAGATCATCTACTTCACCGGAAAGAACACCGGCCTGAATGGCAGCACCTATAGCGACCACTTCATCAGGGTTTATGCCTTTATGGGGCTCTCTACCGATAAAATCTTCCACGGCCTCCTGAACAGCGGGAACCCTGGTTGAACCTCCGACCAAAATGACCTCGTCTATTTCGGAAGGCGATACATCGGCATCGTCCATGGCTCGACGGGCCGGCCCCATAGTTTTATCGATCAGATCTTCGGTCAGCTCGTTGAACTTAGCCCGGGTAATATCTTCGTCCAGGTGAAGGGGGCCTTCCTCGGTCTGGGTGATAAAGGGAAGATTTATATTTGTTTCCTTCATGCTTGAAAGCTCGATCTTGGCCTGCTCGGCCGCATCTTTAAGCCGCTGAAGGGTCATCTTATCCGCGCGTAAGTCTATTCCGTGTTCTTTTTCGAACCTGTCAGCAACATAGTCCAGAATTCTCTCATCGAAATCATCACCACCGAGTTTATTATTGCCGCTGGTGGCTATAACTTCGAACACGCCATCACCTATTTCCAGTATCGAAACATCGAATGTTCCACCGCCCAGATCGTAAACAAATATCGTCTTATCCTCTTCATCATCCAGGCCGTAGGCAAGTGAGGCTGCGGTAGGTTCATTTATAATCCTCTTAACATCGAAACCTGCTATTTTGCCGGCATCCTTGGTAGCCTGACGCTGACTGTCGGTGAAGTAAGCCGGTACAGTGATTACGGCTTCTTCTATCTCCTCCCCCAGATAATCTTCTGCATCTCGCTTCAGCTTCTGCAGTATCATGGCAGAAATCTCCTGGGGTGTGTGTTCTTTGTCATTGAGATTTTCCTTATGATCTGTACCCATATGACGCTTGATAGAAGTTACCGTTTGATCAGCATTGGTTATCGCCTGACGCTTGGCATGTTCACCAACTATTCTTTCTCCTTTTTCGTTATACGCTACCACAGATGGGGTGGTTCTTTCACCCTCTCTGTTGGGAATGACAGTGGGCTCGCCACCTTCCATAATGGCCATGCATGAGTTGGTGGTGCCAAGATCGATGCCGAGAATTTTACTCATATATATTCATCCTCCTTATTTTACTGTGAAATTTTATTTAAAGTATTTTAATCAGAAGTGTTGAACTTCATTTCGCGACCTTTACCAGGCTGGGCCTTATTACCTGATCTTCAAATCTGTAACCGGTCTGAACTTCTTCGATCACAATTCCTGGTTCCTCATCGCTATCTTCTACCTGCTCGACTGCCTCATGAAATCTATGATCAAACTCTTTACCTTCTGCTGCTATCTCCTCCACTCCTTCCTGATTGAGCATATCCATCAACTGCCGATAGATCATTTCGACCCCTTTAGTAAACTCATTTTCCTCTTCACAGCTGGCCAGGGCTCGCTGAAAATTATCCAAAATGGGAAGTATATTTTCGATTATGTCGCATTTATGCCTGACTTCCAGATCAGCCTTCTCCTGCTTAACCCTTTTGCGATAATTGGCAAAATCAGCCTGAGATCGCTTGAACTTTTCCTGATAATCTCTGGTGGCCGATGAAATCTCATCAATCGCCTGCTTAAATCTTTCAAATTCTTCTTTTAACTCCTCCGGTTTCATAGTAGCTATTTCTTCATAACCAGGAGGTTTAAAAGCTTCGGGATCTACCACCTCAGAATTATCTTTTCCGGTGTGCTGATTATGTCCATTTTTCTTTTCCTCTGACACGATTAATCACCTGCCTGCACTGGAAATTATTTGACTCAATAGTTCAGAAGCCAGATCAACCGCTGATATGGCCTGTACATATTCCATTCGTGTAGGGCCCAAAATTCCTAATTTACCTCTGGCCTCATCGGACAGCTGATAGGTGGCATAAACAAGGCTGCAATCCTGCATTTCTTCAAGGTGAATCTCACGTCCTATCTTAACATCGAGCTCCTCTTCCAGGCCCTGCAGCAGTTCTCGGAGATTTTCCTCCTTATCGAGAACTCTCATGATTTGCTTTAAATCGGATATATCGTTAAATTCGGGCTGTTCCAGTATATAATTTGTGCCTTCCAGATATATCTTCATCTCTTCCTGACTCAACACCGTATTCAGCTCTTCCTGCAGCACAGCTATTATCTGTTCTGTATAATCCAGCCTGCGCATTAACTCCTTCTCCAGCGACTGCAGAAATTCGTCATCGATATCATCTATATCCTTATCAATTATTCTTCTGGCCAGAACTCTCTTCAAATCTTCTACCTGCTCTTCACTCAAATCCTCTTTTAAGGGAATAACCTTGTTGGTGACCAATCCTGCATCAGTTATCAGAACCAGCAGCAGACGCCTTTTATTGACAGGAAAAAGCTCCAGTCGGGAAATGCTCCCTGCTGAAAAACCTGGCTCACTCAGGAGAGCAGTGTAATTGGTCATCTGCGAAAGCATACGTACCATTCCTGACATAATATCCTCAAGCCCGGATTTTTTTTGAGAAAGTTCTTCCAGATATTTTGTAAGTGACTGTGGTTTTTCCAGGTCTCCTGCCAGCAAATTGTCAACGTAGAATCTATATCCCAGATCAGATGGAACTCTGCCGGCAGAAGTATGGGGCTGCTCCACAAGCCCCAATTCTTCGAGATCAGCCATCTCATTGCGAACAGTAGCCGGGCTAAAACCCAGATCATACTTCCGTGCCAGCGTCCTGGAACCAACCGGTTCCGCTGTTAGTATATGCTGTTCTATGATGGCCAGCAAAACCTCTTTCTGGCGCTGCGTAATTTTATCTTTCATCACACTCCCCTCCTTTTAGCACTCACCCCGGAAGAGTGCTAACAACCATAAATTAAGATACCATAAAGACTTTTTTTTGTCAAGGTAAAATGAAACTCCGTCAGTTTCTTTTTTGAAACTATTTAATTTACTTTAAGTGTTATTGCGGATAAAAAAAGGGCAGCATTAAAATTGCTGCCCGCCCGGTAACCAAAATGTCCAGTTGCAATTATTAAATTGTTATTCGCATGTCTTTAATATGCTGTTATTCTACAATTACTGCCACTCCATCGGGAATAACAGTTATTCCGGGATCATCTTTTCCTACCATCGCCTCTGCCATTTTTACAGCTTCGTCCATGTCATCAGCTTTATGCATGTACATATTCTCGACCATTTCCGCTGGAGCGTCTGTGATCATTATAACCTCGAATTTATCCAGAATTCTGGCCAGTATCTGAGTTTCCCACTGATCAGCAACAGTGCAGGACATATCTCTGCTCTGGATATCATTTCTGATCTGGCCTATGCTTTCCGATTCGAGAAAAGAATTATAAAAGCCCTCTCCTCCATGGCCATCGGAACATTCAGCGGCTATAATTATTACGCCATCCTCTTTACAGGTGGCTTCAGCCGCCGTCATCCCCTTCACCGATTGATAGATGTTCTGATCGAGAGGATAACCTCCATTGGTGGTTATGACAATTTCAGCCGGTTCAGCTGCGACTCCGGCCAGTTCTGAAACGAATTCACACCCCTCTTCATGAGCAGTCTCGGGATCACCGGCGAAAGCATTAACTATTTCTTTATCTTCATTTATGGCTACATTGACTATATATTCTAGTTCAGCTTCTTCGGCTGCATAAAGCATATCTTTATGAAGAGGATTGCCCTCCAGCATACCAGTTCTGGCATTTTCATGAGCTATGAATTTGGAGCAGTGGTTGCCCAGGACTGTTTCCCGGCTGGCAATACCGGGCAGAACACTTTTACGCCCGCCTGAGAACCCTGCAAAAAAGTGAGGTTCAATAAAGCCCTCCGCCAGCAGCAGATCTGCCTCTATGGCATGTTTATTGAGCTCTAGATCTCCTCCGGAAGGCAGCGTGCCCAGATTTACGATCTCATCTTCTTTCTCACAACGGTGAACGATTATTTCTTCTTCCTCCACTATTTTCCGGCCGAATTTATCGATGAGCTCATCTTCAGTAGAAGGCCGATGAAATCCCGTTGCAATCAATAATTTGATGCTGGCCCCGGGATTCCCCTCCCTGATCTGTTCCAGCATGGGAGGGATTATAAACCGGCTGGGAACCGGCCGGGTATGATCGCTGCAGATAATCACAACTTCATCCCGGCCCTCAGCCAGTTCGGCCAGTTCAGGGGAGTCCACTGGATTTTTCATGGCTTTATCGACTAATGTCTGCTGCTCCTCATCAGCTTCGTACTCGTTTATGCTTGAATCAAGAACTCCCCTGATTCTTTCATCCGGAAGGTTAAACTCAATACCTTCACGTCCATAGGGCAGTTCAAATTTCATATTATCACCTCTGGATGAAAAGCCGAATTTTAGCTATATTTAGAAGATACCTGTAAATACAGTGTTCACCAGAATGGTCGTAATTACAGCAATTGAAAGAGCATAAAGTATTGTCACAGTGATGGTCTTTCTCATGACAAGACCTGCCTTGCCAACCAATCCCACAGTGGTAATAGCGGCTACCACATTATGAACACAGAGCATGTTGCCACCTGCAGCACCTGCTGTCTGCAGACCGAGAGTGGGAATGACCTCAACACCGGCAGCCATCGCGGTTTCAAATTGAAATGCACCGAACATGATATTGGAAACTGTATTGGACCCTGCGATAAATGCTCCCAGTGTGCCTACAAAAGGAGCACCAAAGTGCCAGGCTTCGCCAAATATATTGGCAGTGGCAAATGCCATCTCTTCCAGCATAGTATATTCTACCACCGGATCGGAGTTCATCATCACATAAACCATTCCTACTGCGAAGAAAAGGGCAATGGCCGCAGGTTTTATAGTAGAAAATGTTTCCTTCCAGCATTCAGCTGCTTTGCCCTTTTCCATCCCGTGCATTGCAGGGATTAAAAGAGCAACCAGAATAAAGGGGATTACTCCTGGATTATATAACGGATCTACACCTTCTGTAACAGTAGTGCCCAGAATATTTTCCCAGGTTATCGTAATTCCCTGTAAAGTGTCGACAAGTCCAAACGCTTCGATACGTGTTATTACCAGAATTGCAGCTATAATTATATAGGGCAGCCAGGCTTTAAATGGACTTACTGTTAACTTATCAGGGTCAGGGATTTCGGCTTCAGCTTCTACTTCATCCTCCCAGGTATCGTCCCAGTTTTCCTTGTCAGGATAATCCCATTCATCATCAGGGACAAAGAATCCATTTCTGACTGCAAATACAAATACGGGAATAGCAATCAACGAACTTAGCAAAGAAGGCAGTTCAGGACCGACAAAATTAGATATTAGCATCATGGGGACTCCAAAAATCAGACCGGAGAATATAGCCAGCGGCCATACTTTTAAGCCTTTTAAGATAGAACCTTCGGCGATTTGAGTCATAACAGCCACCAAGAATAGAGGTATCAAAAAGGACATTAGTCCATTGAGAATTCCTGCAAAGGCTCCAATTTCGTTTATGAAAACCCGAAAAGACTCTATATTAGCACCCAAACTCTCAACAGGAAGATCTACTATGCCATCCAATACATCGAATCCTCCCCAGATAGGAACTCCTACAGCTCCAAAAGAAACCGGCACGCTGTTGGCGACCAGAGCAACTGTTGCTGCAATAAGAGGAGGATGACCGAGTGCTACCAGCAATGGAGCAGCGACAGCAGCCGGGGTGCCGAATCCAGCCGCGCCCTCAAAAAAGGCTCCCATCAAGAATGCCAGCAGCAGAGCCTGGACTCTTCTATCTTCGGATACCGTGGCCATGGAATAGGAAATACTATCGACTCCACCGCTCTCCTGTAATAGCTGGAGGATAAGCAGGGCGCCAAAGACTATCAGCAAAATACCAAAAGCATCTATAATACCACCGATGCTGGCTCCGACAATCCAGTTTGCCGGCATCTCCCACCAGAAAGCGGCTATAACAACAGCAGCAAGCCAGCCTAAAGGCATAGCCTTCATTGCCGGCCACATAAAACCTATCATTAAAACACCCACAATTATTATAGGGATGGCAGCTAGCAGTGCTAACATAATTTATCTACCTCTCTTTACGTAATTTTTTAGGTCTGCCTGTCAGCTATCTTTATTTCTGCTCTATTCCATAAAACGACTAACCGTACAGCCTGCTATGTTCTCGATGTGAACAAATAATATTGTGAACAAGTTATTTTATTGCGAATTTTCAGCTTAAATTTCTTGACAAAGTTATTATCTATATCCCCTCCCGGTTTAAATTTTTTATATCAGGTAAAGCGCCCCGGTCCTGAGTGGCAGCTTAAGCTTATTGATAAAACTTATAATACTTAGTCAAACCTGCTTTTCAGGTAAATTATCAGGTGCGACAGCTATGAGATAGTATATTTGGCAGACCGGGGCCAGTAATTTCAAGCTTCAATATAAAATAAGTGTTTTATATATGATCAATCACAGAGTCTAATATGCCAATCAGGCGACTTCTTCTATCTTCTTTATCAACTCAGGCACTACTTCGTAAAGATCGCCGACAATACCATAATCGCAATGTTCAAATATAGGAGCGGAAGGATCATTGTTGATCGCTATTATAGTATCCGATTCTTTCATGCCGGCCAGATGCTGGGGGGCGCCAGAGATTCCGCAGGCAATATATATTACCGGCTTTACGCGATGACCGCTGTAACCAACCTGATGTTCTTTGCCGATATAATCTTCATCAACTACATCACGTGAGGCTCCGACTTCACCGCCCAGTTTTTCGGCCAGTTCCTCCAGCAGGGAGAAGTCCTCAGGGTTTTTCAGGCCTTTACCGCCGGCCACTATGACATCTTCCTCGGTAATATTAACTTCTTTACCGGCCAGCCTTTCAAGAACTTTAAGACCGTGATCTTTAGACCTTTCTGCTTCGGCAGTAATTATCTCGCCCTCGAGGCTGTCATCTCTTTCAGCTTCGTCGAACTCCTGGTAGCGCACCGTAGCCATCTGCATATCGGAAGTGGATTTTATATGGGCCAGAATGTTTTCACTAAAGGCAGGCCTGATTTGTATAAGCCTTCCATCCTCTTCGTCTATCTGCAGATCGGTACAATCAGCGGTCAAACCTGAATCAACTGCGATCGCCAGCCTTGGAGCCAGAGATCTGCCAAAAGGCGTTGCTCCCAGAAGAATTATTTCTGGCTTTATCTCATCATTAATATATTTTTCAAGATTATCCTTATAGGTTATCAGATTGGGCTCGGAAAGCTCTTCACTCTTAATATAGTATACTCTGTCGGCTCCTCGATAGACCAGCTCTTCAGCGTCAAGTCCTTCCGGTCCCATTACGATAGCTATCAGATCTTCTTCAAGATCTTCAGCCAGCTGTCTGCCTTTCTGTAAAAGCTCATAGGAAACCGGATGAATTTCCCCTGCGTTTTGTTCAGCATATACAAGCACTCCGCTCAAATCACGACTCATCGTTATAGCCTCCTCTTTTCGGCCAGCAGTTCGGTCAGTTCGTCCAGGCCTTCCTGATAATCATCATCCCAGATTTTGCTATCACGGCTGGTTTCAGGGGGGACAACAATATTCTTCACCTTGGTATAAGATCCGGAAAGTCCTACATCGTCATCCTCTATATCCAGCTCGGCAAAATCATCGAGACCCCAGGTTGTTATTTCAGCTTTCTTCGCCTTCATTTTGTCCTGCAGAGAGGGCAGCTGTGGGGTGTTTATATCTTTGGTGACGGTTATCATACCGGGAAGATTGACCTGCTGACGATAGCTGCTCGACCACATATCAGTACAGACCACAATACCCTCGTCAACAATTTCTTCTATATCCCAGACAAAGGCTACATGAGGGATGTCCAAAAATTCAGCTGCTTGAGGACCTACCTGGGCAGTATCTCCATCAACGCTCATCTCCCCGCAGATTATCAGATCAAAATCGCCGATTTTTTTGACGGCCTGGGACAGTATAAATGAGGTAGCCCAGGTATCAGCTCCGGCAAAAGAAGTGTCGGTAAGCAGTATGCCTTCATCGGCTCCGCGGGCTATTGCTTCTTTGAGAGAATCTTCTGCACTGGGAGGTCCCATGCTGATTGCCGTGATATTCCCCCCCACTTCTTCCTTCAGGTCGACCGCCGTCTGCAGAGCGTTGAGATCGAAAGGGTTGATCTGGGCAGAGGCTGAACTTCTATCGATAACTCCTCTTTCCCGATCAAATTTTACTTTTTCCATGTCAGGAACTTCTTTAACGAATACAATTATATCCATCTTTTAAGCCTCCATGATTTGATTTTAAGCTCAGTCGATGTCGACAATCCTGTTAGGGCTGAGTACATTGTTGGGATCAAAAGCTTTTTTGAGATTTTTCATTATCTCCATCTCTCTTTCGGTATACTGCATTTTGAGCTGTTCTTTTCTGAGTGCCCCCACTCCGTGCTCACCAGTTATGGTACCGCCCAGATCCAGAGCCGCCTGATACATGTCATGTTTTAGCTCTTCATAATAATCAGGTATCTCCTCAACCTCTGGATCTTCCAGCATAATAAAGGCATGGAGATTGCCATCAGCGGCATGAGCCATAAGCGGCATATCGGCATCGTATTCCTCAGATAGCTCGTCCAATTTATCCATCAAATCTCCAAGTTCGCTGCGCGGCACGGTTATATCAGGACAGTCGACAACCTCATCTTCAATTGCTGGCAGAAAGTGACTTCTTATCTCCAGCAGTTCTTTTTCCTCCTGGGTGGTATCCGCCATAAGAGTATTGAGCGAATTATGCTCCTGGCATATATTTTCAATTCCAGCGGCTGATTCAAATAAATCCTCCTCTGAACCCTCGGCCAAAATGACCATCAGATCTCCGGCCCCTTCAGTGGCAGGCCATTCTTTACCCAGGTCCTCAGCAGTTGCCAGGATCTGTTCTCTTTCCACATATTCCACAGCCAGAGGTATTATACCCTCCTGCAGAATTTCAGTGACTGCTCTAAAAGCATCATTTCGTTTTTCAAAGGGGATAATAAGGGTCGCACTGTAAGGGGGTTCTGGTTTTAAATCCAGGGTAACTTCGGTGACAATCCCCAGAGTTCCTTCACTGCCGATCATAAGCTGTGACAGATCATAACCAGCATTATTCTTTATCAATTTGCCGTCCCTGTTGCCAAAATCCACAATTTCACCCGTGGGAAGAACCGCCTTTAATCCCCTGATTTGATCGCGCATAACACCATCTCTTACAGCTCTAACTCCCCCGGCATTCATAATAGCCATTCCACCTATTTGAGCCCCTTCATCACCAGGGTGGAGAGGGAAATAAAGCTTGTCATGTTCCGAAAGCTTTTCGAGTAAACTTTCAAGTGTAACTCCTGCATCGCAAGTGACGGTCATATTCTGTTCGTCAATCTCGATCTTTTCATTCATTCTCTCCAGTACAAGAATAATACTCGGCTCATCAGGTATGGCATTGGCGGAAAGAGCAGTATTACCGCCTTTTGGCAGAACTGGAATTGAATTCTCATTGGCATATTCCATAATTTCAGAAATTTCCTCTGCTTCACAGGGTTTGACTACCACGCAGTCCTCAGCCGGTTCAGGCGCAACCAGACCGTAACTTTCTATCGTCCACTCCTTGGCATAACTAAAGACTCTCTCCGCATCGGTGTCAACCCACTTTTCGCCGACAATATTCTCAAGATCATTCACAACTGTTTCATCCATTTGATTAAAATCCCTCCCTGAGATTTGGTGGATAAAAATCCTTTGTTTGGCTACATTGATTTTTTTAGCTGGCCAAAATAGATATATCCAATTTCAATTTTTAAAAAATCCCAAATGACAATGACTTAAAAAATCGGGTTCTTCTTGTTATCAGCTGATAGATATCGTATAAGATCACTATCATGATATTA
>CAYTDP010000022.1:0-30904 GCA_964436625.1 uncultured Halanaerobiaceae bacterium
ATGTCACCGGCGACTCTCTCGGATTTGACGTGATAGCAGATCATATAGAAGACGGGGGATTTATAGCCGACAGGCATACAGTTGAACACCTGCATGCCGGCGAAGTTTACACTCCGGATCTCGGCTTTGATCAGCTCTGGCATGAATGGAAGGAACAGGGTTTTCCCCGCATAACCGAAAAGGCCCGCGAGAGAATAAGTGATATCACGGGGGAGCCGGCAGAGACGGTGCTGAATCCCGAACAGGAAAAGGAATTTCGCAGGGTGGTAGAAGACGCTCAGGACAGGCTGAAAGTTTAAGAAAAAAACTGAAAAAAGGGGAGGGTTTATTATGACCGCCGGCATAAAAGTAGAGCAGCCTTCTGATGACAGACTGAAGGGACTCGAGGTGGAATCCTGGCCCATCTGGGAGAAAGAAGTCTCGGAGTTCGACTGGTATTATGATGAAAAAGAAGTTTGTTATCTGCTCGAAGGTGAAGTCGAAGTTGAGACCGAAGAAGGGACTGTAAGCTTTGGCGAAGGAGATATGGTGACCTTTCCTCAGGGGCTGGAATGTGTATGGAAGGTTAAGGAGGATGTCAAGAAGCATTATAAGCTAGGTTAGTTTTGAACACAGGTAAATTCAAATGATGAGCAGGGGGCTGAAATTTAACTGTCAGAAAAATCTGTTCCTTAGGGGGGGATGCCCCATGAAAAGGAGGGATTTTTTAAAGTACTTCGCTGCGTCAGCTGCAGGAGCGGGAATTCTAGGACTGGGCCGCTTTAAACTAACTGATAAAAACAATTCGAGGGCCGGAGCGAGCGGTGAGGAGCTGAAAGAAGCATATTACTACAGAAGCAAAGCCGGTGATGAGGTGGAATGCGAGCTCTGTTTCAGGGGTTGTAATATTCCTGAAGGCGGCAGCGGTTTCTGCCGGATCAGGGTGAACAGAAATGGCACTCTTTACAGTCAGGTTTACGGCCGACCTTCGGCGGTTATGGCCGATCCCATCGAAAAAGAGCCCATGCATCATTTCAAGCCGGGCAGCCGAATTCTGTGTATTGGTACGGCCAGCTGTAATTTCCGCTGTAAGTTCTGCCATAACTATCACCTTTCTCAGCGCGATATAGATGAGGTCAATAGAGTTCAGGATCTCAGCCCGAAAGAAGCGGTGAGCCAGGCGAAAGATCGCGGACTTCCTTCCATGTCCTTTACCTATAATGAACCAACAATTTTTTACGAATATATGTACGATATAGCGGAGCTGGCCCAGGAAGAAGATATCAACATCATTTTTCATACCAACGGCGGACTGCGCCGGGAACCGCTGCAGGATCTGCTTAAAAATATCGACGCTGTAACCGTCGATTTGAAAGCTTTTACCGACGAATTTTATAGAGATATATGTCAGGCCGAGCTGGAAACTGTGCTGGAAAGTTTGCAGATAATTTACGAAGCGGGGGCCTGGCTGGAGATAGTAAACCTGGTTTTACCAGATCATAATGATAACCCAGAAGAGATACGAGAGATGACGGCCTGGATCAGAGATGAGCTGGGAGCTGAAGTGCCGCTGCATTTCAGCAGATTTATGCCTTCTTATCAGATGACCGATCTCTCTCCGACCCCGGTGGAGACGCTGGAAGAGTGCCACAAAATTGCTGTGGATCAGGGCTTAAAGTATGTGTCTATAGGAAATGTGCCCGGGCACAGGGCGAATTCCAGCTTCTGCCCCGAATGCGGTGAGAGGATAATCGACCGACATCATTTTACGGTGAATGCCGTGCATATTGATGAAGGGCGCTGCAGCTTCTGCGGGGCTGAAATCTCCGGTGTATGGCGATGATGAAGAAGCTGCAAAAGTTTCAAAAAGAGGGAAGCTCGCTGCTGCCGGCGATAATACTGATCGGCACGGGCGGTATGATCGGTCAGCTGATGCTGGTCCGGGTGCTGATGGTCATATTTTTGGGCAATGAACTCTCCCTGAGCCTGGTGATTGCCAGCTGGCTGCTTTTTGAAGGGCTTGGTTCCTGGCTGGGAGGTAAAATTGCCGGCAGCGAAACGTTGAATTCCAGAAATATTTTTCTGAATATTTTTTCTATTTATCCGGTGGTCCTGCTGGCTTCTGTATTTTTGGCCCGTCATCTGGGCCGGGGACTGCCGGGTTTAATTCCCGGCGAAGCATTGACTCTGGGGCAGATGTTTTTTATCTCGACTTTAACCGTGGGAGTAACCGGCATACTGCACGGTTCTTTATTTCCGCTGGTGGCTGAGATGTTCGAGGAATACGGTGAGTCCTTACCGGTCAGCCGGACCTATATACTGGAAATAATCGGCACGATCGGCGGGGGGCTCGTCTTCTCTCTGCTGCTGGCTCCGAATTTTACTGCTGTGGGAATAGCAGCAGGATTGATATCTCTGCATCTGCCGGCTGCTCTGTTGATGATTTTTGATCTTTTGAAGTATTCTCTTTCTCCGGGATTAAAATCTGTACTGACGGTCCTGGCAGGAGGATTAATACTTCTGCTCATTATTTTTTCTCCCCGGCTGCACGAATTATCTATCCGCGGTCTCTGGCCGGAAGGCAGCATAGAACAGTACAGGAATTCACCCTATGGCAATATAACGACGGTTTCAAGGCATCAGGAACAAACTGTTTTTTATGACGGGAGGCCGATGATTTCTCTGCCCCATCCCGATGAAGCCACTTTGAAGGATTATGCCTATCTGGTGGCAGCCTCTCATCCCAAACCGGAAAATATTCTGCTCGTGGGCGGCGGTCTGGGAGGTATTATCTATTATCTGCTGGATCATCCGCTGGAAGAGCTGGTTTTTGCCGAGATAGATCCGGAGTTAATTCAGGTTATGCGGGAGCTGGATACAGAAGTAATCAATCGGGAGCTCGGCGATGAGAGAACCAGCATGAAAAATCTGGACGGCAGGCTTTATCTCAACCGATCACAGAGAAAATTTGATCTCATAATGCTGGGGATGATGGAGCCGGACACTTTGCAGACCAACAGGTTTTATACCCGGGAATTTTTTGATCTGGTAGATGACCGACTGGAGGAGGAAGGGGTTTTGGCCCTGACTCTGCCGGGTTCACCGACTTATCTCGGCGATGAGCTGGCATTGCTGAACGGATCGATATATCATACGGCCGATGAAATTTTTGCCGAAACTGCTTTGATTCCCGGCGGTGTCAATATTATACTTGCCTCGCAGGAAGATATCGATCTGGATGCGCAGAGCTTTATAAACAGACTGAAGGATAGGGATGTTTATGGCGGAATGATTTCCTCTTCCCATCTCGAATACAGGCTCGATGCTCCCCGGGTGGAAGATTTT
The DNA here is from genome assembly GCA_964436625.1 of uncultured Halanaerobiaceae bacterium. Lineage (GTDB taxonomy): Bacteria > Bacillota > Halanaerobiia > Halanaerobiales > Halarsenatibacteraceae > Halarsenatibacter. Next base: position 3,325 of record CAYTDP010000022.1, read on the forward strand.
AATGCCAGAATGGAGGAAACTTCGGCTCGCATAAATCGCGATTTCTCGCCGGCCGGATTTTTATATGGTTTGCTGCACTGGAGTCAGGCTTTTGCCCCGGAGGCGCTCAGAACGGCTTACAGAGTGGCAGAAAATATTCATTATCTCCTGACGGTTCTGATCTTCGGTTCTCTGCTGGCAGGATGGCGTTTTTTGTTTAAGTCCTCCCGAAAAAAGGCAAATAGAATAACTTTTGCTGTAGCCGTCAGCGGCAGTGCTGCCATGACATTCGATGTCTTTACGCTCTTTTCCTTTCAGAGCCTCTTCGGGCATATTTATCAGCTCAACGGTCTTTTTATCGCCGCTTTTATGGGAGGGATGTTTCTGGGCGGGCGGCTGAGCATCAATAGAATTGAAAAAGCTGGTGAAGGGGATTTTATGCCATCTTTTCTTAGGCTGGAACTGGCGGTGCTGGGACTGCTGCTGGTTTTTCCTCTTTTTGTGACAGGATTAAGACAAATTATGGCTCTGCCTGCTGCCCCGGTGCTGGCAGCGGTATTCTGCGTTATATTTGCTGTTCTGGCCGGCGGGGTGGTGGGAGCTCAGTTTCCTCTGGCAGTGAATATTCTTCCCGATAGTTTCAAAAGCAGCGCTGGAGTTACCGCAGGTCGAATTTACACGGCTGATCTGATAGGAGGCTGGTTGGCGGGAATTTTGATCGGTATTATTATCTTCCCGCTGGCAGGATTGACTTCAACTCTTTTCATGCTGGCCGGTCTGAAGCTGGTCAGCTGTTGGTTTATAAAAACTATTCCGGGGTGAAAAATTATCTGCTCAAAATTTTAGGGGGGATTACCATGCTCAAATTTTTCAGGAACAGCCTGACAGGCTGGAAATCTGTCTTTGTTATAACTTCTTTGACAGCTCTATTTTTAGGACTGCCTAATTTGAGCGGCGTCACAGGAACAACTGAAGAAGCAGGAGAGAGAATTGATCTTCCCGAAATTGAAGTGGAGGAGGGCGTAGCCGAAGCCATTTACGAAAGGGTGTCGGTGCGAGAATTTACCGACGAGAACCTGAAAAAAGAAGAGATTGGTCATCTCGCCTGGGCGGGAGAAGGTATAACCGTCGATGGAGTTTCAGGACCAACTCGTTCGTCTCCTTCGGCGGGAGCTACTGATCCCTTAAAAATTTATCTGGCTGTATCCGGGGTAGAAGATATGGAACCGGGTATTTATGAGTACGATACGGAAAATCATGAACTTGTTAACAGGGTGAAAGGCGATCGCGGAGAAGAGCTGGCCGGCGCTGCTCTTGGGCAGCAGGCCATCGCCGATGCTCCGGTCGTTATGCTGGTGGCAGCTGACTATGAAAGAACGACTTCCCGCTATGGAGAGAGAGGTGTCAGATATGTTCACATAGAAGCCGGACATGCGGCTCAGAATATGAATCTTATGGCCGAAGAGATGGGACTGGGAGCTGTGATGATAGGGGCTTTTGAGGATGAAGCTGTAGTAGAAATTGCCGGAATGGATGAAAAAGAGCCGCTTCTCATAATGCCGGTGGGATATGAGAATTAACTTTTGGAATTTAGCCTACTGTAATCACTGGAGCTGATATTTGATGGATATTTTGCTAACTCTGGGCCTGGTAATATTATTGGGAGTTTTGGGGGGAGAGCTGGCCAGAAAGCTGAATTTTCCTTCGGTTACGGGGTATCTTCTCACTGGTATATTACTGGGGCCTTCACTCATGGGTCTGGTTGACGCTTCTGTTCTGACATCGATAGATCCCATAATCGATTTTGCCCTGGGATTGATAGGTCTTTCGCTGGGAGGCGAGCTAAAGTTCAGATTTTTACAGAAAAACTGGGGTGATTTTGGCCTGGTTTTTCTGGGCGAAAGCTTCTTGACGCTCATTTTGGTAGCTTTACCAGTCTATATTTTTTCCGGCAGCTTCCCGCTGGCAGTGGTGCTGGGCGTGCTGGCCACGGCCAGTGCTCCGGCCAGTGTGCTTTCAACCCTGAGCGAAAAGAAAGCGACCGGTAGTTTTCCCGAGCTTTTAAAATCTATGGTAGCACTCGATAGTCTTTTCTGCATCACTCTTTTTTCTTTTGCGACCATTCTGCTCAAAGGATATTTTTATGACGCTGGAAATGGGAGCGGTGTCCTGCTGCAGCTCGGTTACGAGCTGGGACTGGCACTTTTAGCAGGATTTTTGATAGGCACGGTGACAATTAGAATAATAAACAGGGTATTGGAAGAAAGAAAAAGGCTTGTACTGCTGACGGGAATAATCTTTTTGGCAGTAGGTGTTTCCAATCAACTTGGGCTTTCGTATCTGCTGGTGACCCTGACCGCCGGGATTATGATAGTAAATCTCACTCCTAACTTTGGTAGATTTTTTACCTCTCTGCACGTCATAGACACTCCGGTTCTGGTGCTCTTTTTGACGCTGGCCGGAGCCAGTCTGGAACTTCGAGCTCTGCCACAGCTGGGATTTCTGGGAGTAATTTACATCACCTTCCGGACCCTGGGTAAAATTGCTGGAAGCACCCTTGGCTCATATGCCTGTGGATTTTTGACCGGAAATTGCAGCCATGTTGAGCCCCAGATTCGTAAATATCTCGGTTTTGCGCTCATACCTCAAGCAGGGATAGCAGTCGGCCTGGCCCTTCTGGCCGAGCAGGAACTACCCCTGCCCGAAGATGCTGCAGTTACAACTATACTGGGGGCGATTATTTTCTTTCAGCTGGTGGGACCGTTTTTGCTGGATACTGCCTTAAGACGCACGGATTCTATTTGAAAAAAATTTCACTTCTGGCTCTTCAACTGCTTTCCATGCAAATCAGGCTTGAATAGATTTTCTTCAAAACAGCTGCTCCAGCCTTTTCTCAACTCCGGTGTTCAAATTGGGCTGCTGATAGTTTTCCAGCATCTTCTCAACACCTGCCTGACTGATTTCAAATTGATTCATCTCTCCTGCGTTACCTTTTTTCTCAATCTGAGATAGGGTATGGGGATGGGTTAGAAAACTATTTCCCGGCCCCACTTCGGAGATGGCCTGACGAGCAGCGGCTTTTTCATTTATCTCAAAATCCCGACGCAGGTTTTTGATACTCTTTATGATTTCTGTGTCCTGAACCATTTTACGGCTTGATATTCCCAGATAATTCCGGGAAGCACCAGCAGCAAACATGATTATATTGACACCTGCTGAGATTGCAGCCATCATATTCATCAGAGATTCAGCTCCGGAGCGGGAATCCAATTTCGCGCTGTCAGTAATTGCTCCGGCTGTAAGTGAAGGCAAGTTATAATAATCAGCTATCCTGGCAGTGGCGGCAATTATCTGCGCGTAATAACCGTTACCCACAGTTATATTCCCGGAATTCATATCGGCAGCAGAAGAATAGGAAGAATAAACCGCCGGAGTTCCGGGATTTATAAGCTGTACCAGCACAATCCCGCTCAAAATTTCAGCATTCTGCTGAATAAGCAGTGAAGTACGAGTTGTTGGACCACTAACTCCTGCCAAAATTTGTGCGTAAATAGCCAGCGGCTGGTGATTTAGTGACCAGTGCATCAGAGTTTTCAGGGGTGTTTTATCGAAACTAAGTGGGCTGGAAGCTCCTACCATTTTTAAAATGCAGTTGCTGGCAGCAAAATTATCGGCTCCAAAGATCTCCCTGCCCATCTGCAGACAGTCCTGACAGTTATCGCCTGTGCCCGTGCCAAGGAGAGGTTTGTCCGAATATTTTACCGCTGCATAAAACATCTTCTTATGCCTGTCATTTTTAGCCAGATCAGCAGGAGGAGTAATTTCCCCTCCATTTAAATGTATATGCGGATTCTGCTGAAATAACTTTATAAATTTGAGGTAATCTTCATAATTAGAGTATTTTTCCTGGCCCCGATCCAGATTAAATGGAGCGCTTAGGGGCGGGCCAAGAATGGGTTCCTCATCGCCAATAGTAACATTATTGTCAGGATTTCTGGCTTTTAGAGTAAAAGATTCCGGAGCCTGATTTAAAGCTTTGGTAACTGTTTCTTCATCGAAAAAAACCGTTTTGTTTTTGGTTTTAATGTTGTTTTTCTGGAAAATATCAAGGGCCTTTTGGTTGTTGAATTTAACTCCGTCCTCTTCGAGTATTTCCATAGTCTGATTATGAATGAAATCAAGATCCCGGCCTGTCAATGGATTATTTGATAGCGAGTTGTAGTTCAGCATTTTGTCCTCATTCCTTTCTCTGATCTAATATTTTCATTTTATCATATCTTAAATTTTTTGAATAGACCTTTTAAACACACAAAAACTACACGGTCGGGAAAAAAACAGGCATTTTTGAAGTTTTTAATTTGGCTTATCAAAATTGATTATGATAAACTATTAATTGCAATAAAAAAATATTAAAAGGAAGTTGAAAGTTATAATCCAATGTCAAATATTTTAAAGGGTGATATAAGATGAGCGAAGTATTATTAAAAGTTGAAGACAAAGATGGAAAGCGTCATCTGCTTCCCCTCAACAATGTGCAGCAAATATCGGAAGAAGAAAATCTGGTTTACATTCGAGTTGGGAGCATGAATAAATCAATCACCACTGAACGAACAAAGATCAAAGCAGTTGATCCTTTTGATGAATTTAAAGGAGAAGAGCTTGCAGAAGATTAGATAAATGCCAGCGAGAAAAATCCAGAACGAAGTAATAATTATGGGAGGATTATAAGTTTTAAAGGTGAGAGCCCATACTGCCAGGGATAGTTCTTAAACTTTGATCAGAGGAGGCGCTAAAATTGAAGAAAAAGCTTATAGTTTATTTTCTGGCAGCATTTTTAGTCGCAGCTTTTTTATTCTCCAGTTCACTGCTGGCCGGAAATAATTTTTTATGGGAGTTAAGCGGTCCTGAAGGAGAATTTTATCTCATGGGTTCATTTCATTATATGCCTGAAGATTCTTATCCACTTGATGATGTTATCTATAGCAGGCTGGAAGATGCTGATCTTCTGGCTGTCGAGGTGGATATAACCGAGGTAAATCAGTTTGAATTACAGCAGTTTGTTATGGAAGAGGCCTTTCTGGGCGAAGGAAGAGAATTGAAAAATAAAGTATCTCCGGATATATATAATGAGATTATTGATATAGCGGGAAGACATGGCATAACAGAAGAAGAAATGAATAATTTTGCCCCCTGGTATGCTTCTCAAATTACAGCCGATTTTGCTCTGGAAGAGATAGGTTTGGGAGCGGCAGAGGGTGTGGATTATCATATGATGGAAAGAGCAGAGGAAAAGGATAAAGAAATAATAGAGCTGGAGACCATGATTGAACAGATGGAGCTTATGAGTGAGATGGATTTAGATATTCAGAGGGCTGTTCTGGAGGATGCTATCAGGGAGCTGGAATATGATTTGAACAGAATAAAGGAGATAGTTGCTGCCTGGCAGAAAGGAGAAGTAGAACCGGTTCGAGAGTTTGTCTTTGATCGGCGTGATGAAAGCCCGGAGATGGAGAAATATTATAAAAAAGCATTCGATTATAGAGAAATAGAGATGAAGGATAATATTATTTCCCTGCTGGAAGATAATAAAAAGCCCTTTGTGGTGGTGGGCAGCGGACATGTGATAAATGAGGTGGGATTGCTGCATCTTTTTGAAGAGCGGGGATATGAAATTAAGCAATTATAATTGAGATTAACCCTTCGAATAAAAATTTGAGAGTCCAGGGTTTAAGTGTTATAACCGATAGAAATATACAATGATCATGGAAGTGTCAAAACACCTGGAAAAAGAAGAGGGGGATAAACATGGAGCTGGTAATAGCTGTAATAGAAAATCCGGATTATGTTCGGCCCATAATAACAAAATTTTATGAGGGAGGTATTCCGGGGGCGACAGTTATTGACGGGCGAGGAATGGGTCATATGATGGCCGATAAAACTTCAATTTTTTCGCGTTTCAGCGATCTGACCGGAGGAGATGGAGCTATCAACCATAATAATATAATCTTTACGGTGGTGGAAGACGAAAAAGTTGATAAAGCATTTGAAATTATTGAAGAGGAGATCGGCAATCTGGAAGAACCCGATACCGGCCTCGTTTTGTCGGTGCCTGTAAACAAAATTTCTGGCTTCGGTACTCTGCTCGAGTAGCTTCAGGCTTCTATCTCTTCAACTCTGGTGGTAAAATCGCAGCCCTCAACTTTTATCCTGTAAAAATTATCGCTTATAAGTTTCAAACTGCTCCTTTGGATTTTTTCCAGTCTCTTTTCTCGTTTCTGCAGCAGTTCGTCAGCCCGATCAAGTTTTATTCTTTTAAAATTTATAATATTACCCGGTTTGAGCTGGGCTATTCTGTCCTGATCGGAGGTTATTACCGTGGCTATTTTGGGATAGCCGCCGGTGGTCTGACGATCTGCCATCATGATTATGGGGTTTTGATGGCCGGGAACCTGTACTGCTCCGGATGGTATACCATCTGAAATTATATCGGCACTCTTTTTTCTTCTATGTTCGATGGGAGGTCCCTGCAGCCTATACCCCATCCTGTCGGCCTGAGAGGTGACGGTGAAGTCCCCGCCCAGAAAATTTTCTATGCCGCTGCTGGAGAAATTTTTATCCTGTGGTCCCATAATTACTCTAGCAGTGATTTCCGTGTCGTAATCCGGCCTGTTCGCTGCGGGTAGATAAGCATCCGAAAAGTCGGATTTTTTAGCCTTCCCTTTTAAAGTCAGCATATCTTCTTCTTTCAGTGGTCGGCCTTTAAATCCACCGATCCCCCCCTTGATGTAGGTGGACCGGCTGCCCATGACCCGGGGAACATCTATCCCCCCTTTGAAGGCTATATAACCCCGCACTCCTGCTCCAGAAGGGCTCGAGGGAAAGCTCAAAACAGTTCCTGAACCTGCGTAAATAGATCGCCACTGAGGGAAAAGGCAGCCGTTAAGATGCGGATTGAAATTTGGGCCCGTTACGGCCAGCACTGTCGGCTGCAAAAATTCTATAGTCGGACCTTTCATGGTAAATTCCAGGACGGCAGAATTATCTCCATTTCCCACCAATCTGCTGGCTGCCCGGCAGGCAAAACAGTCCATGGCTCCTGCCTGCGGCATGCCGTAACGCTGAAAACCCGGACGCCCCAGATCCTGGACAGTGGTAAGGGGGCCGGGCTCTATTATTTTTAATTTACCCAATTTTATCACTCCTCGATCACAGAAGCGAGATCAAATTCTCCCCCGACAATTTTTTCCCGGAGTTCGTCATAACGCTCCTGACTGATGGATTCGAAATTTAAAATATCTCCAACCTTGAAAAGTATGGGTTCCTCTCGCTCGGGAGCAAAAAGTTCCAGCGGTGTTCTGCCTATCAATCTCCAGCCGCCAGGGCTGTCGAGAGGATAGATGCCGGTTTGATCTCCAGCTATACCCACGCTCCCTTTTGATATTTCCTCCCGCGGGCTATCCAGCCGGGGAGCAGCTATTTCTTTTGACATACCGCCCAGATAGGGAAAACCGGGCGTAAATCCCAGCATATAAACTCTGTAGTCCTGGCCGGTGTGAATATCGATGACTTCATCCCGGGTTAGACCATTATGATCGGCCACAAAATTGAGATCGGGACCGAACTTCCCCCCATATTTCACCGGTATGATCATGCGCCTCGGCTCAGGATGATTTTCTGAATCGGGAAGATAATCGAGCTCTTTTATTCTCTGCATAAGCATGTTTCTATCAGTTTTCAGAGGATCGAAAAGAATCAGAAGAGAGCGGTAGGTGGGAATGATTTCCTGAATCCCGCTGAAATTGGCTTTTTGGATGGAATGATCCATACTTCTGACCTTTTCATTGATTTTTTTCGATATTTCCCCGGCGAATTCGATAAGAATGCCTTTGTCTCCCACAAATTTAAAAGAGGGCATATTTCCAGACCTCCTTTGCCCAGGGCAGATCACTGGAAAAAGACCAGCCGGTTAAGGCTGGCCCCTCCTTAACTGCACGTATTTTTAGGCGGTGATTATTGTATCGACAAAAGATCAGCTGATCAGCCGCCAAAAACTGCCATGAGCTCCATGATGCCGATTATTATTGTGATAGCAACTATTATCCCGCCGATTATGTTGGCAAATGCTCCGTTGGTGTGTTCTCCCAGCTTTTCACTGTTGTTCATGACATAGAGCAGAAAGACAGCCGAAATGGGCAGCAGAATACCGTTTACCGCCTGGGCAAATATTATCAGCTGGACCGGATCAGCTCCCATCGCCGAGCCGACAACTCCTATCAGCAGGATTATGAGCAGTACAGCCCTAAATTTGGTGCTTTTCAGATCGCGTTTCCAGCCCAGGGCGCCGGCAGTAGCGTAAGCCCCGGCCAGGGGAGCGGTAGCAGCTGAGGAAAAGCCGGCCCCGAACAGGCCGATAGCAAAAAACCATTTGGCCCAGCGGCCCAGGGTGGGTTCGAGCTGAACGGCCATATCCCCGGCATCGGCCACCTCCATTCCGGTTCCGTGAATTACAGCTGCTGAAGTTATTACTATGGCCAGAGTTATAATTCCGCCTACTATGATTGAGAAAATTGTATCGAAACGGGCGGCATTCAGATTTTCTGTTCCCTTCCATTTATCCTGGACAGAAGAAGCATGCAGGAAAAGATTATAGGGAACTACTGTGGTGCCTATTAAAGCTATAACCAGCGTGAGCCCCTCTCCTTCTGGCAGAGAGGGCGCGAATAGACCGGCCATTATTTCACCCATGTCCGGGCGCAGTACCAGAGCAGTGGCTACAAAAGAGACGCTCATGAGAGCTACCAGACCGATAAGAACTTTCTCAACCAGCCTGTATTTGCCGGTCCAGAGGATGGCCAGAGCGACCAGACCGATTACCGGTCCCCATATTTGTTCTGAGACTCCGGTTATGGTGGCCAGACCCATGGCTCCTCCCAGAATATTGCCGGTCTCAAAAGCGGCAGCGCCGACTCCGATAGCTCCGACGACCAGAAAGATAGCTATAAATTTTATGATAGGATTGCTGAATTCTTTTCTCAAAGCCTCTCCCAGGCCTTCGCCGCTGACTATACCGAGTCGAGCACTGAACTCCTGCAGAACGATCACGCTCAGTATTGAAAAAGCTACCGCCCAGAGGAGCACAAATCCATGATCTGCCCCGGTGACGGTTGCGGTTGTAACAGTGCCCGGACCTATAAAGGCTGCTGCTACCATAGCTCCTGGTCCGATCTGTTTTAAACGCTCGATAAGATTCATTTTATCCCTCCTGACGAGATTATTAATTTTGCTGCTTTTAAATTTTTATCGGTGAATTAAACAAATTAGGCCGGATGCAGGCTAATCTCTGCTCAACTCCTCATTCACTATATCTGTTATGAACATGTGGCCGGGTGAGTGGGTTATAACAAGCGGCAGTTCGTTTTTCCTGATCGCCAGCTGGGGGGTAACACCGCAGGCCCAGAAAACCGGATATTCTTCCGGTTTTACAGTTACGCTGTCACCGAAGTCAGGTTTGTTCAGATTTTGTATGCCGATCTCTTTCGGCGCTCCGATATGTACTGGTGCTCCGTGCACATCGGGATAGGCCGAAGTTATCTGGACTGCCCTGGAGATCAATCCTCCCGGCATCGGCCGCATAGATACCACCAGGGGACCGGAAAAATCACCGGCCGGCTTGCAGTCGATATCTGTTATATACATCGGGACATTCTTATTTTCCTGCTGATGTCTTATCGGAATCCCGGCCTGTTTTAGGGCGCGTTCAAAAGTGAAACTGCAGCCCAGCAGAAAAGAAACCAGATCATCCCGCCAGAAATCTTTGATGCTTTCGGTTTCCTCACATAGCTTTCCCCGCCGATAAATCCGATAGGAAGGCAGATCTGTTCTGATATCGGCTCCGGGAGTTGAAGGCGGATTTACCTCTCCTGCTTCGAGAATATCGAGCAGGGGGCAGGGCTTGGTATTGCGAAAGGAAAAAAGAGAGAATTCGAATGCATATTCCTCCGGCAGTATGACCAGGTTGGCCTGAGCATATTCTTCCGCAAGTCCCGGAGTGGGATAGTTGATTTCTCCCCGGCGTATCAGTCTCCTTATTCTGGCAGGATTTTCGCTGTTCATTTTTCCCGGGTCCTCCATTTCACACCTCCTTTCCCGCAAGTCTGCCGAGATTTATAAAACAAAAAGCAAATTTAATTTTTTTTCAGGATATCTCTCATAGGTTTAATCTTTATACTGGAATCCTGCAGTGTCTGAACCAGTTCCCTTACAATCTCCAGGGCCTCCGGGTTGTCGCCGTGAACGCAGATTGTATCGGGTTCAACCTCTATTATTTTGTCATCGATAGTTTTGACCTCATTATCCTTGACCATCTTTACAACTCTGGACTTTATTTTTTCGGCGTCCTCTATAACAGCACCCGCCAGGCTGCGGGAAGCAAGGGTGCCATCAGAAGTATAGGCGCGGTCGGCAAAAGCCTCGCAGGCGACATCGAGACCGACATCGCGAGCAGCGCGGAGCAGTTCAGAATTTGCCAGAGCCACAAATATAAGTCCATCATCTATGTTCTTGACTGCTTCGGCTGCTGCCGCCGCCAGTTCATAATTTTCTGCGGCCATGTTATAAAGAGCACCATGAGGTTTAACGTGCTGCAGGGTATAGTCCTCCGAGCGGGCAAAGGCCGAAAGGGCTCCAATCTGGTAGGTCAATATATTCCTGACCTCTTCCGGGCTGATATCCATTTTTCTTCTGCCGAATCCATTGAGATCGGGCAATGAAGGGTGGGCGCCTATCCCCACCTCATTTTGAGCGGCCAGCCCGACGGTTTTTTTCATGACATTGTGATCACCAGCGTGAAAACCGCAGGCTATATTGGCCGAGGATATGAATTCGATAACCTGATCATCCATTCCCAGCTCGTAGACTCCAAAACTTTCTCCCATATCACAGTTGAGATCTATAGCCGCTTCCTTATTCCCCATGTTCACTGCCCCCTTATATTTTTAACACAGCAACGAAACAAATTTTTAAAGTTGCGGAAAAAATATCTAAGCAGGCCTGTATACGACTGTGTGACACTTATTCTAAATTATAATTGAAAAGCTTGAATTTGTAAAGCTAAGCTTGTAGCAGCAGGTTAATTCGGTAAGATGCCCGGGCTATCTTATTCATTCGACTCAACTGAACTGTTTGAGGATTTATCGCCCTTGCAACTTTCATCATTTTTATCAGCATCAAGAGCATTTTCGGGTGAGTTATCATCTCCATATTCTATAGGAGATTCGGCTTCTGCCTTAATATTTAAATTTATTTTATTCCACCTGGAGTCTTTTCCTGTAGTATCCACAACTGCTTTTCTTTTGATGATCAGATCCAGATCAATTTCTCTTATAATCAACTCTTCCCTATCATATACAGGTTCAGCAACGTATTCACCCATAGGATTTATGATGGCACTTCCTCCAAAGAAGGACCAGCTGGCATTGTCAAAGCTGGCTTTTTCTGCTGCTTCCGGATCGACATAAGTAGATGAAAGTATGACAAAATTTTGGGCTTCTATGGCATACTGTCTGGAAGCTGTGGCAATTATTTGTTTATTATCTCTACCCTGAGCAAAATTTGGCCAGCCAGGCCAAAGGGCACAATGTATCTGTTCTCCCTGACTCATAAGCGCGTATTTTAAAAGCGGCTGGAGATGTTCATAACATATTAAACCAGAAATTCTGGCCAGAGAACTATCGATCACCTTTAATGTATTTCCTTCTCCTCTTTTGTGAAAGCTTTTTTCTCTATTCGTTGGGAATAATTTTCTATGAACGTGTAAAATTTCCCCTTCGGGAGAGATGTAAATTATAGAGTTATAAATAGTACCATCATATGGTTTCTGTCTTTCATTTATCCCCAGGACCACGAAAATCGAATTATTTTGAGCCGCTTCACATATTTTTTTAATTTCCGGACTGTCGACGCTAACTGAATTCTTGATTAATTTTTTTAAATTATTCACCCAATCATTCGGGTTTTCTAAATCAATAGACCAATTAGGATAACCTGGCAGAAAGCATTCGGGGAAAACTATCAGGTCAGCCCCCTTTTTAGCGGCTTGATTGATGTATTCTCGAGTCTTTTCTCCGGTTTTTTCTTTATTGAGTGGATAAACAGGAGAAAGTTGAGCTGCTGATACAGTAATCTTATTGCTCATATTTTACTCCTCCTATGTTATGGGGTTAAGAAGAACCTAAATTCTTTACAAAAAAGCCAGCTTAAAATCACAGCCGGCTGCAGGAGAATCTCGCTGGATAGGAAATTTAAGAGGTGAATGATATGATTGAATGATTTTAAAATAATTATAACACAGCTTCTGCATTAATAACAGTAAAGCACTAAAGTTATAAATCGGGATTTTTCATAAAACCCTGCATAAAAATAAATCAGGGCCAATATCGGTAAAGTGCCTGATAACAGGGGTTTTATATGATATAATGAAGAACGGTGATTGAAATCAGTAAATTTCACTGCTGGCTAAAAGCTTGAAGCTGATCTGGTATGTGAAAGTTTTGAGGGGGGCTCAATATGGGGATAATTGTTGCTGACAGCAGAGATAAATTGATTTTTATCAGTTCCGGGATAGAAGATATTCTGGATCGGAATGAAAATGTGACCGAGAGCGGCATCGAGGAGGAAATTTCATCTTTTGAGCAGCAGGGGGGTTCCGGATACAGAGAGGGGGTCTTAAAGCTTGGCGATCGAAGATATAAATGCCGCCAGTTTCGCCCTGAAGGGAAGTTTTTCTCTGAGAGCCAGCAGGAAGGAAGATATATCAAAAGTATAACGGTTCTGGACAAATTTACAGAAGCTGATTTTTCAGCAAAAAACGCTTTTCAGAATGAACTGGAAACACTAACTACATCAGAAGAGGTTGATAGACTCAAAGAGAAGTTAAAAAAACTGCAGAAGGTGTTTGATAATGCCTACGAAGCGCTTGTAATTGTAGATCCGGACGGTTATATAACTGACTTTAACAATGCTTATGAGGAATGCCTGGGCCTGGAGGCTGAAGAGGTAAAGGGTAAACATGTTACTGAAGTTATAGATAATACCAGGCTGCACGTGATAGCGGAATCGGGCGAAGCCGAGATAGGCCATCTGCAGAATATTCAGGGGGAGGATATGATCACCAGCAGAATCCCTCTCAAGGAAGATGGGGAGCTCATAGGGGTTGCCGGCAAAATCTTATTCGAGAATACCCGTGAGGTCAAGGCTTTAGCTCAGAGGCTGGAAGTGATTGAGGACGAACTCGATGAATACAAAAATGAGTTGAAAAGAAGACAGAAAGCCAAATATACTTTTTCCAGCATAATTACCAGAAATGAGCGGATGGAATATTTGAAGGAGATAGCGGAGAACTGTGCCAGCAGCAATTCCACCGTTTTGATCAACGGAGAGAGCGGGACGGGTAAGGAGATGTTTGCCCATGCGATTCACAGCGGCGGAGCCCGCAAATATGGAGCTTTTGTGAGGGTTAACTGTGCAGCTATACCGGAAAATTTGCTCGAATCTGAGCTCTTTGGTTATGAAGAGGGGGCTTTTACCGGAGCCAAGGAGACCGGCAAACCCGGGAAATTTGAGCTGGCCGATGGCGGCACCATTTTTCTGGATGAAATAACCTCGATGCCGCTGGAAATGCAGGCCAAGATCCTGAGAGTTCTGCAGGAGAGAGAAATACAGCGGGTCGGGGGTACGGAGACAAAGAAAATCGACACCAGAGTGATTGCGGCAACCAACGAAGATGTTGAGAGCCTGGTGGCGGAAGGAAAATTTCGCCAGGATTTATATTACCGGCTAAATGTTATCCGACTGCAGATTCCACCGCTCAGAAAAAGAAAAGAGGATATCTCGATCTTATCGGATCATATACTCGCCGAACTGGCTGAAAGGTTGAATGAGGACAGGCACGAATTGAGTCCCCGGGCGCTGGAACTGCTGGAAGATTATGATTGGCCGGGTAATGTCAGAGAGCTTTATAATTTTCTGGAGAGAGCGATAAACCTCTCTTCAGGTAAAATGATCGAACCCAAGCATCTACCCGATATACTGACTTCTTCTGCCGGCGTCGATGATACTTTCGGGACCGGCACCTCTGATGCAGGAAAAAAAGCTGGAACAAAATCTGAGAGAACAGAGTTCAAAAAGGATGATTTAAAGTCAGAGGATGCTGTAAAAATCAAAGAGGAGAATCTGGACCTAAGCAAGCTGGTCCGAAGAACAGAAAAGCGCTGTATCAGACAGGCGCTGGCAGCTGCCGGGGGCAACAAAACCGAGGCTGCCAGAATACTGGGAATTCACCGCAACACTCTTTATAATAAACTCGACAAATTTGGAATTCAGGATTGAACTCATTACAGTAAATCTGCTCAGGTTCTTCGGGCAGCCCGGACTTCTATTTTGCAACAGCCAGACATTCTTTCAAAAAAAAATATCACTTTTGATTTTGATCTTATCTTTCCCCTCCGTTATGCGGAGGGTTTTATTATTTGGTTCTTCTTGCTGCACATCAAAACAAACATAAAAACAGCAGATGCACAGAAATATATGCATATAAACATGTACAATGATGATTTAAAATTATCTGCCCAAAATTTTTTCAGGACGAGATCAAAAGATCAAGAGCCCTGTAACTGCCTGAGTCAGAAAGTTTTGCCGGGTTTTGAAAATTAATTTTCGCTTTTGGGCAATTCTGGAACGAAAAATGCATATATATTGGTTGGATACATGCATACAAAAGAACATCACTGATAATCAACAGGAGGGTTATTCAAATGGGCAACGGTTACCACGGTAAAGTTCTCAAAATTGATCTGAGTGAAGAGACGCAGGAAGAGATCGAAATCGCTGAGGAAAATTATAAAAAATATTTTGCCGGCAGCGGACTGGCCGGCTGGCTTTTGAATTCTGAATTTGATTCTGATCTTTCGCCGCTTTCAGAGGAAGCTCCTCTGATGTTTATGGCCGGCATGCTGACCGGGACCAGAATCCCCACAGCCTGCAAAGTTTCGGTGGTGGGCAAATCTCCTCTGACAGGAATATGGGCCGAATCTACTGTCGGTGGATTTTTTGGTTCTCAGCTGAAGAAAACAGGCTACGATGGTCTGATACTAACCGGAAAAGCTTCTAATCCGGTAAGCCTGCTGATCGATGAAGATGAAGTCGAGATCAAAAACGCTGAAGATCTCTGGGGAGAAGATGTATACGCGACTGAAAAGAAGATAAAAGAGGAACACGGTAAAGAATTTGAGGTTGCCAGTCTCGGGCCGGCCGGTGAAAAGCAGGCTTTGATAGCCGGAATTATGATCGGCGGCAGGGAAACCCGGGCGGCAGGACGCTGCGGCATGGGGGCTTTGATGGGCTCTAAAAATGTCAAAGCTGTAGCTGTTACCGGAGATCAAAAGCCGACACTCTACGATAAAGATGGCTTGAACGATCATTTAAAGCAGTTCATTCCTGAGCTTCAGGACAAAGCTGAAGGCCTGACCAAATTTGGCACGGCCGGTGGTGTTATGGGCGTCGAGGCAAATGGAGACCTGCCCATAAAGAACTGGACTCTGGGCAGCTGGGAAGAAGGCGCTGAGAAAATCTCCGGTCAGACTCTGGATGAAACAGTGGTAACCGGTCATTATTCCTGTTATGCCTGTCCGATCCGCTGCGGCAAGGATGTAGAAGTTAGAGTTGGTCCTTACGAAGGCGAGGAAGGTCATGGACCTGAATACGAGACCGCTGCTGCCTTCGGCTCCATGGTATTAAATGACGATCCAGATTATCTATGTGCTGCCAATGATCTCTGCAACAGATATGGGCTGGATACTATTTCAACCGGTAATGCAGTAGCTATGGCTATCGAAAGTTTCCAGAAAGGGTTGATAACTGAAGAGGATACCGGAGGTCTGACCCTTGATTGGGGAGATGGCGAGGCAGTACTGGAATTGATAGAAAAAATTGCGGCCAGAGAGGATATAGGTGATGTGCTGGCCAAAGGTGTCAAAAAAGCTGCTGAGGAATTGGGCGGCCTGGCAGAAGAGTTTGCCGTTCACACCAAGGGCCTTTCTTATGCCTTTCATGATCCCAGGGCCTTTACCAGCATGGCCGGAAATTACGCCACTGCCAACAGAGGTGCCTGTCACCTGGAAGCTCTCAGTTATTTCACCGAATCGGGCACCTATCCGCCAGAAAACTTCGGCTTTGAAAAAGAACTCGATCCTCATCACCACGAAAACAAAGGAGAGCTGGCAGCTGTCATACAGAATTTCATGAATCTCTTTAACGCTTTAGGCCTGTGTAAATTCCTGATACAGGGTGAAGTAACCACCGAAGACTTCACAGATTGGGTCAACCTGGTAACCGGCTGGGATTTTGATGTGGATGATATTTTTGAAACCGGTGAGAGGCTGCATAATATGAAGAGAATGTACAATGTCAAACAGGGAATCTCCCGCAAGGATGATAAGCTGCCTCCCCGTCTTTTAAGTCACGATAGAGAGACGGGCAGATCGGGGGGCAACCTGCCTCATCTGGGTAGAATTCTCAATGATTATTACAAAGAGCGGGGCTGGAGCCAGGAAGGTATTCCCGAAAAAGAAAAACTGGAAAGCCTCGGCCTGGAGTATCTGGCTGAATAAAAAAAGATCTGAATTGAAAAGACCTAAACTGAAAAGACCTAACTCTGAGTGATCGATCGCATATCCCTGCCTTTGTTCATACTGTCTTTCAATGCATACAACCTCCCAAACTGACAGCATAAGCAGACAGCGAAAAGGCAGGGGTGTGCACTAATTATAGATGAGCATTCTGTCAGAGTATTAAAAAGCAAGGGTGATTTGAAAAAATGGATGAGAAGATAGAGCAGCTGAAAAAAAAGAAGGAAAAAATTAGACAGGGCGGCGGAGAAGAAAAGATAGCCAAACAGCACGAGCGCGGCAAGTATACGGCCCGCGAGAGAATAGATATGCTGCTGGATGAAGGCAGTTTTCAGGAGATAGACACCTTCGTCGAGCACAGAACCCAGCAGCTGGGTATGGACGAAAAAGAAATACCCGGAGAGGGGGTCGTGACCGGAAGAGGAACGATTTCAGGCCGGAATGTCTATATTTTCGCCCAGGATTTTACAGCTATGGGCGGTTCGCTGGGAGAGATGCATGCTAAAAAAATCTGTCGGGTTATGGACGAAGCCGCCAAAGCCGGATCGCCTGTGATAGGGCTGAATGAATCCGGCGGAGCCAGAATTCAGGAGGGAGTTGCCTCTCTCTCGGGTTATGGAGATATCTTCTATCGCAACTCTATTAACTCCGGGGTGATACCACAGCTTTCCGCAATTTTGGGACCCTGCGCTGGCGGCACGGTTTATTCGCCGGCTCTTACCGATTTCGTCTTTATGGTTGACGGCACCAGCAAGATGTTCGTGACCGGTCCTGATGTAATAAAATCGGTTACCGGAGAGGAAGTAACCCACGAAGAACTGGGGGGAGGAATGGCCCATAATCGGCGCAGCGGTGTGGCGCATTTTTTGGATGACAGCGAGGAAGAATGTTTTGACCGCATGCGCAGGCTTTTGAGCTATATTCCAAATAATCATCGCGAACTGCCTCCTTTTGAGGAAAACGGAGATCCTCTGGATAGAAGGGAGGAGGAGCTGCGCAGCATTGTGCCCGATGAGCCCAAAAAATCCTATGATGTCAGGGATGTAATAAAACCTGTGGTGGATGAGGGAGAATTTCTGGAAGTCCAGCCCTATTTTGCCCGCAATATTGTGGTGGGATTTGCCCGCCTGGGAGGACACAGCATCGGCATAGTGGCTAACCAGCCGGCGGTTAAAGCCGGATGTCTTGATATCGATTCGGCCGATAAAGGAGCCCGATTCATAAGGTTTTGTGACAGTTTTAATATACCGGTGCTTTCTTTTACTGATGTGCCGGGCTATCTGCCGGGAGTTGAGCAGGAACACGGCGGTGTTATCCGTCACGGGGCCAAACTGCTTTATGCTTACAGCGAAGCGACAGTCCCACTGTTAAATGTCATTTTGCGCAAGGCCTATGGAGGAGCATATATCGCCATGAGCAGCAGACACATGGAGGGAGATTATATTTTTGCCTGGCCTACAGCGGAGATTGCCGTCATGGGTCCCCGGGGGGCGGCCAATATAATCTTTCGCCGGGAAATCGAAGAGGCAGATAATCCGGAAGAGATAAGACAGGAAAAGATAGATGAATTCAGAGATAATTTTGCCAATCCCTATCAGGCTGCTTCGCTGGGATATGTGGATAATGTTATTCAGCCTGAAAACACCAGACCTCAATTGATCAGATCGCTTGAGGCCATAAGGGAAAAGCAGCAGAGTTTGCCTGCCAAAAAACACGGAAACTTTCCGGTTTAAAGAGGGCGGCAGAAAAGGAGGGGTAATTTAGATGTCACCGCTGGAATTGATTCAGGATCCAGAAGCTCTTGCAGAAATGAGCGTTTTCGATCAATTATTTGCCGGAGGCCAGGTGGCGATTTTAGGAATGACTATAGTTTTCGGCATACTGCTGCTTTTGCTGCTGACGATAAAAGGAATCGAGACAGTCGCAGCAGAGTCGTCAGAATCTCCGGATAAGCCTGCAAAAAACAGTGCCGAAGAGCCGGCTAAGTCTGAGAAGGAAACCTCCAAAGAAAAAGAAACTGCTCAAAAAGAGATGGAGGGAACTGAAAAGACAGGTGCGATAAAGCCGGAGATAATGGCAGCTATTATGGCTGCAGTCCGCTCATATTATCAGGAAGATGGAGAAGATTTTAGAATATTGCGTGTCAGCAGAGGAAATCAACCGATTTCAGCCTGGATGATGCAGCAGGCTCAGGAAAACAGGATCGATTAATATAAGAAATAGAATATCGCAAGTTGCTGATTCGATAAAATTATTGCAGGGAGGGATATCTTTGGGCTCCAAAAAAAGATTTAAAGTTACAGTTGCTGGTGAAACCTATGAAGTAGACGTAGAAGAAATACCGGAGAATGGATCCTCCACGGGAACAGCGGAAGTTCAAAAAGACAGTTCACCCCAGATAAGTTCCGGGAGCAAAAATAGTGCGACAAAAGAGAATAAGACGGCCTCCAGGGATAATGATGGGGAAAAAGATACCGGCGGGGGTGCTTCAAAAAACGAAACAACCAATGGTCAGGTAGAAGCTCCTATGGCCGGAACAGTCCTCGAACTCAAAGTTGGCGAGGGAGATGAGGTCTCTGAAGGCGAGCTGATCATGATATTAGAAGCTATGAAGATGGAAAATGAAGTCTATGCTCCGACAGGCGGCAGCGTTAAGAATATACTGGTTTCTGAAGATCAATCAGTTGATGCCAGCGATCCGGTTATGACCATTGAATAGATCCGGCGTTAATTTTGACCGGGCTATAACTGGAATTTTTAATGATTGATTTTGTTAAATCAGGATGAGGAGGTAGAAAAAAGTGACAGAGGCTTTAATCGATTTTTTAGCCAGCTCAGGCCTGGTAGTGCTGGGCCCGCGCGAGATGATTATGATAGTGATCGCCCTGGTTTTGATTTACCTGGGGATTGTCAAAGAGTACGAACCTCTTCTGCTGCTGCCTATAGGTTTTGGCATGATGATGGTGAACCTGCCCCTGACAGGGTTGATGGAAGAAGCAGCTGCAGATGATCCGGCCGGACTGTTCCAGTATTTTTATTACGGACTGGATCTGGGGATTTTTCCTCCGCTGATATTTTTGGGCATCGGAGCGATGACGGATTTTGGTCCCATGCTGGCCAACCCCAAAAGCGCGCTTCTGGGAGCGGCTGCCCAGTTCGGAATTTTTCTCACCTTTATCGGTTCTATTCTGCTCGGATTTACCGGTCCGGAAGCAGCTTCTATAGGAATTATCGGAGGAGCAGATGGCCCCACTGCAATCTACATCTCTTCTCTGCTCGCTCCTGATTATCTGGGGGCAATCGCCCTGGCCGCCTATGCTTATATGGCCCTGGTGCCTATAATACAGCCGCCCATAATAAAGTTATTCACCAGTGCTGAAGAGAGAAAGATTGAGATGGAGCAGCTGCGCCCGGTATCACAGCGGGAAAAGATAATTTTTCCCATCGCTGTATCGCTGGTGGTAGTTTTGCTCGTTCCCGATGCAGCCCCCCTGGTGGGTATGATCATGCTGGGCAATCTATTCAAGGAGGCCTGCGTGGTCGATAGACTGAGCGAAGTGGCTGAGAATGCCCTCATAAACATTGTCACGATCTTTCTGGGGCTGGGAGTCGGCGCCAGCGCTGCCGCAGATGTATTTTTGAGAACAGATACGCTCGCTATTTTGCTTCTGGGAGTTCTGGCTTTTTCTTTCGGTACCGCCACAGGTCTCTTTTTGGGCAAATTATTCAACTTTTTAAGCGATGCCAAAATAAATCCCATGATAGGAGCGGCGGGAGTATCGGCCGTGCCGATGGCCGCCAGAGTAGTACAAAAAGTAGGACAGGAAGAGAACTCCTCTAACTTTTTGTTGATGCACGCTATGGGACCCAATGTGGCTGGAGTTATAGGTTCTGCTGTGGCTGCAGGTGTAATGCTTTCGATCTTCGGATGAATCTGAACTGTTGATCTGCGAAATTCCGATCTCGTTACTGGAAGTAAGAGGAGAAGTTGTGAAGTGAGAGAAAAATTGTGAAAAAGAAAACCTATAAGAAAAGGGGTCTGGATAATTCATGAAAGCTTTAGATGATATCAGAGTGATCGACTTAAGTCACGTTCTGGCCGCCCCATTTTGCACGATGATGCTGGCAGATATGGGTGCAGAAGTCATCAAAATTGAACCCCCTTCCGGGGACGATTCGCGGGAGTTCGGACCATTTTTCGAGCCGGACGAAAAAGGAGACGAGCAGAGCGGTTATTTTGTGAGCTTAAACCGCAACAAAAAGAGCACCTCGATAAATTTGAAGACTGAAGAGGGCAAGGAAATTCTGCGGAAATTGATCGCCAGCGCAGATGTGGTGGTTGAGAATTTCCGGCCCAACACGATGAAAAAACTGGGATTTTCCTATGAGGAGATAAAAGAGGTTAAATCGGATATAATATACTGTTCTATATGCGGTTTTGGCCATGATGCTCTGCCCGAGTATGCCACCAAGCCGGCCTACGATATGGTGGCTCAGGCTTACAGCGGACTTATGAGCATTACAGGACCGAAAGGCGGGCCGCCCTGCCGGGTGGGAACTTCAGTAGGTGATATAGTAGCCGGCCACCAGGCTGCCATCGGAATACTGTCGGCTCTCTGGCATCGTGAAAAAACTGGAGAGGGACAGCATGTCGACATATCTATGGTCGATGGTCTGGTTTCGATACTTGAAAATGCAATTTCCCGCTATACTATCAAAGGAGAAGTGCCCGAGCCTCTTGGCACCGCACATCCCAATATAGCTCCCTTTCAGAGCTTTCCCACCAAAGATGATTATATAATCACTCCTATAGGGAACGATGGGCTCTGGGAAAAGTTCTGTGAAGCTATAGGCAAAGAAGAACTGGTGGATCATCCTGAGTTCAAGAATAATCGACTGCGCTGTGAAAATCTCGGCGAACTGGTTCCCAGACTGGAAGAGGTTATGAAGACAAAAACAACCGAGGAATGGATAGAAATATTTGAAGAATACGGGCTGCCCTATTCGCCGCTGAACAGAATAGATGATGTGGTAAATGATGATAATATAAATTATCGCAATATGATTGAAGAAGTGGAACAGCCCGATCTGGGTAAAGTCGAAGTCACCGGTTCTCCTTTTAAACTTTCAAAAACCCCGGGGGAAGTTGAAACGCATGCGCCCAAACTGGGAGAGCATAATGAAGAAGTGTTAACTGAACTTCTGGATTACAGCCAGCAGGAAGTAGAAAACTTAAAAGAAAATGAGGTGCTCAATGAGCAATAATAAAACTGCTGCCGAGGTGAATTTATATGGCCAGGATTGAAGTTAAGCTTTTGGGAAACTTGAAATACTATCCCGAAGAAAAAAGTAAGATGCAGATAATAGAATCTGAAGAGTCCGACGAGATAATTTTGAACGAAGTTATAGAGGAGTTAAATATTCCCGAGGACGAGATCAATCTGATTCTGGTAAATGGCCGGGAAAAAAGTCTCGATTCAAAGGTGGAAGAAGGCGACAGCATCAAAATTTTGCCGGTCGTTTCCGGAGGTGTTTAACCCGGAAACCGGCAGATAAAATGCGCTGAGTCAGGGAAAGTGGAAACTTGAAAAACCTGGGACATCAGGACAGAAGCTCCTTTAGATCATCTATTGGTCAGCAAACACATTATTGAAAGGTGGTATTAACCCATGGAGTTTTTTGATTATCTTTTGCCGAGTGTCAACTTTGTTGGACCGGGCAGTGTAGAAGTGGTGGGCGAAAGAGCCAGGATGCTGGAAGCGGAAAAGGTGCTGCTGGTAACCGATGATTTTCTATTCAATATGGAATCAGGACCTGTTGATAAAGTTCAGAAAAATCTGGAAGAAGCCGGGCTGGAAGTAAGCGTTTTCTCCGGAGTCGAACCCAACCCCAAAGACAAAAATGTTGCTGAGGGAAAAGAAATTTATCAGCAGGAAGATTGCGACCTGATAGTTACCGTAGGAGGAGGCAGCCCTCATGACTGCGGTAAAGCAATAGGGGTAGCTGTGAGCCATGATGGCGATCTTTATGAAGATTATGCCGGCATCGAGACGCTGGAAAATGAAACTCCTCCTGTCATAAGCGTCAATACCACCGCCGGCACGGCCAGCGAGGTAACCCGGCATGCCGTTATAACTGACACCTCGCAGGATCCCCATATCAAATTCGTCATCGTAAGCTGGCGCAACGTGCCGGAAGTTTCTATAAATGACCCTGAATTGATGCTGGGCAAACCTCCTGCTCTCACTGCTGCAACGGGAATGGATGCTTTAACTCATGCTCTGGAGACATATGTATCGACAGGAGCCAATTCCTTTACCGACACTGCAGCTGTGAAATCGATGGAGCTGATAGCCGATAATCTGAGGACTGCAGTCTATAACGGTGATGATCTTGAGGCCAGAACAAGAATGGCTGAAGCTTCGGTACTTTCAGGCTTTGCTTTTAACAACGGTGGTCTCGGTTATGTTCACGCCATGGCTCATCAGCTGGGCGGATTTTATGATATGCCCCACGGAATCGCTAACGCTATTCTTCTGCCCTACGTGGAAGAGTTCAATCTGGGAGCAAAAATTGATAGATTTGCCCGGATAGCTGAGATTTTTGGAGTCAGAACCGAAACTCTCTCCCGGCGTGAAGCGGCAGAAGCGGGTCTGGATGCTATAAGGCAGCTTTCTGAAGATATAGGCATTCCCACCAGTCTGAGTGAATCGGAATATGATGTTAAGCATCAGGACTTTTCAGAAATGGCTGAACTGGCTCTGGAGGATGGCAACGCTGGCACCAATCCGCGCAGGGGAGATAAAGAGGATATTATTGAGATCTTCGAAAATGCTTATTAAAAAGTGTTTATAAAAGAGGGAGACACCTTGAGTATAAGTCTAATCCAGATTGACCATAACAATAATTAAAAAGGAGGAAAACAATGGAAGCAAATCAGTTTCTGTCAGTACCGGAAATATTCTATGGAGAGGGCGCTTTGGGCGAATCTCAGGATAAGCTGGGGGAAATGGGCGAAAAGGCTCTAATAGTGACAGATGATGTCATGGAGGAACAGGGTTATCTGGAGAAAACTGAAAAAGCCCTGGAGGAATCAGGTGTTGATTATGCGGTATATCAGGATGTAAACACCGAGCCCAAAGACATTCATGTGGAAAATGGAGCTGAGATTTATCAGGAGAAAGATTGTGACTTTCTGCTGGCCCTGGGAGGAGGCAGCCCTATAGATACGATGAAGGCTATCGGGGCGGTATTAACAAATCCCGGTCATATAAGAGATTACGAGGGACTGGGAGTTATAGATAATGATACGCCACCACTTGTGGCGATTCCCACAACTGCGGGCACAGGTTCAGAGGTGACACAGTTTACGATAATCCATGATACCCGCGATGACGTAAAGATGCTGATCGGTGATGCGAAGCTTATGCCTGATGCTGCTGTAGTCGATCCAACCTTTACCCTGACCGTGCCAGAAGAAGTAACGGCTGCCACCGGTATCGATGCCTTAACACATGCAGTGGAAGCTTATACTTCGAAAAATCATCAGCCTCTAGCAGATAATTTCGCTCTATCTGCCATCGAAAGGATTGCCGATAATCTGAGAAAGGCCTGCGAAAACGGTGACGATATGGAAGCCCGTTCGGAAATGATGCTGGGAGCTATGGAAGCCGGCATGGCTTTTAATAATTCTTCTGTGACCATAGTTCATGGCATGTCGAGACCGATAGGGGCCTGCTTTCACATTCCTCACGGCCTTTCCAATGCTGTGCTGCTGGAGGAGTGTATGAAATTTGCCGCGGATGGTGCGGCTGAAAGATTTGCCGATGTGGCCGAGGCCATGGGAGTAAATACAGATGATATGGCGGTTGAAGAGGCTGCAGAAAAAGGTGTGGAAGCCATAGGAGATCTCTGCGATGATATCGGAATCCCCTCCCTCAGCGAACAGGGAGTAAGCGAAGATAAATTTGAGGAGATGAAGGATAAAATGGCAAAAGATGCTCTGGACAGCGGCAGTCCGGATAACACCATGAAAGTGCCTGATAAAGAAGACCTGAAAGAAATTTACGACCGCATAATTTAAGAAAAATAGAACTGATAAAAACAGATAAATTATAGCTGACAGACCAGCGGATTATTTCCCCGGGAAATCCGGGGCTTTTTTTATTTATGAGAGAAGGATTGCTCGATTTTGATTCTTTAATTTTAATGTTAAATTAATACTTGTAAAAATAACTTATTGATGTTAAGTTTTAAACAGGAAGTACTGGGCTTTAAACTAATAAAGTAGATCAAAAAATTATAGTATATATCAAATTCTGGTCTTTATTGATGAGGTGGTGATGTTATGGGTTTTTTTGAGCTGGCTGCCCCTGTATATGATCTGGCCATGAAGGCTGTCGGTCACGGGGAGTCGCTGGAAGAGCTGGTGGAAGTTATCGAGCCACAGTCCGGAGAAAAATTGCTGGATCTGGGCGGAGGGACAGGTCAGCTTCTCGAGTATATTCCCGAAAAGGTCGAAGTGACGCTGGCTGATAGCTCTGAAAGTATGCTGAAAAAAGCAGAGAAGAAAGACCGTCGTCCCCGGACTGAATATGTGCTGGCCAGCGGGGACGACTTACCCATGAACTCCGGAATCTTCGATTATGTGGTGGTGGCGGATGCGCTGCATCATATGGAGAGAGTAGATGATACAATAGCTGAAGTCGCCCGAATTTTGAATGAAGAGGGGGAATTATATATACTGGAATTTCTTCCCGGGAGTTTTCTGACCGGATTTGTCCGGGTGGGAGAGAGCCTTTTTGGAGAGCCGGCAAATTTCTTTGAGCCGGAAAACCTGGCAGATCTCTGTCGGGAGAAAGGCCTCGATGCTGAATATGAGGAGATATCCGCTTCTTTATATATTTTAAGAGCTTATAAAACGACCACAGAAAAAAGATAAACAGCGAAGAGACAAAAAAAAGAAGTGAGGAGAAAAAATGTCTTATGACATAGCTCTTACACTTTTGGTGCTGGCAGCGGCTATATTTATGTTCGTATCCGAGATTTTAAGGGTGGACATAGCTGCTATTCTCATACTGCTGGTTTTACCCTGGCTGGACCTGATAGAGCCGATGGAAGCTTTTGCAGGCCTTTCCAGCAACGCTGTTATAGCGGTAATGGCGGTGATGATTATGGGCCATGGACTGGAGGCTTCCGGGGCTACCGGAAAACTCACCGGTCCTATCATTGAACTGGCCGGTGATGGCGAAAATCGCATGGTTTCTGCCCTGGCTGTGACTTCCGGCTTTCTTTCCGCATTTATGCAGAACATAGGCGTGGTTGCTCTTTATCTTCCCATCATCAGGAGGATCAGCAGTAAAACTGGATTTTCTTTGAAAAAGCTTTTGATGCCTGTCGGATTTGCCGCTCTTCTGGGCGGCAATCTGACTATGATAGGCTCGGGCAACCTGATTATACTGAACGATCTTATGATGCAGCAGGATAAAGAGCCGTTTCATCTTTTCTCGGTGACTCCTGTCGGTATATTTCTGCTTTTGATCGGCACTATATATCTGATATTCCTGGGCAAAAAATTTTTGCCAGAGGGTAAAGTTTTACAGGATGAAGAGGACAAACAGAAACAGCTGGTTCAGGATTGGAATCTGGAAACCTCTATTTTTAGGTGTCGGGTCCTCGAGGATAGTCCTTTGGTAGGTCAGACACAGGAGAGCTCCAGGATCTGGGCAGATTTTGGTCTGGTGCTGACCGCCCTGGAAGAAGAAGGGGATGTTAAATACGCTCCCTGGCGCTTTACCAGGTTTTCTGAAGGCCAAAATCTTCTGGTTTTAGGAACGGAAAAAAAGGTGTCAGAGTTCGCCAGAGATTTTTCCCTGGAATATCGAAAAGCCGGGGAATGTATGGATAATACCTGTAAAAATCTGGAGGCCAGCGGCTATGCTGAACTGCTGATACCGCCAGGCTCGGATTTTTCCGGCAGATCACTGCGCGAACTGGCGGTGCGCAAAAATTACAGCATAAATCCTTTAAAACTTATCAGAGGCGAGAAGGTTATATCCGGTGATTTTTCCGATTTCAAGATGAGGCCGGGGGATATTCTGGTGTTTTTCGGTCTGATAGAAAACATCAAGAAAGCGATCAGGGGTGAGGATTTGATAGCTCTGACTTCCCTTTCCGAAAAAAAAGAAAAAAGCCGGAATCCCTGGCTGGCTTTTTCTGCTTTCGCGGTATCAATCCTGCTGGTAATTTTAGGATTTCAGCTTTCCCTTTCTCTCTTTACCGGTGCGGCTTTGATGCTGATTACCCGTACCGTGCCGCTCAAGGAGATCTATGATGCGATCGACTGGCAGACAGTGTTTTTGCTGACCGGTCTCATTCCTCTGGGAACGGCGATGCAGAGAAGCGGCACGGCGGAATTTCTTGCCTCTCGGCTGCTGGAGGTTCTGTCGGGAAGCCCCTCTTTGGTCATTCTGGCTACGGTAGCACTGCTGGCTTCATTTTTGACTCTTTTTATGTCCAATGTAGCTTCAACAGTTGTGCTGGTGCCGCTTGTGATGATAATGGGCGAGGAGACGGGTATTGATCCCCGTTCTCTGGCTCTTTTGGCCGGCATATGTGCTTCTAATTCTTTTTTACTACCCACCCATCAGGTTAATGCTTTCTTCATGAATGCCGGTGATTACAGCAGCCGGGATTTTATGAAAGTTGGTCTTCCCATGACTGTGCTTTACGCTGGAGTTTCGGTACTTTTTATTTATTTTATTTTCCCCTAACCTTTCAGTAATAATTTGCAATTACCAGTTAAAAATGTTATTATATACATAACTTTAGAAGAATAAAGTGAAATTTCTCCAATAAATTTAACTCAGGCTCTTCTTGTTATCAGTTGATAGATATCGTATAAGATCACTATCATGACA
>CAYTDP010000023.1:0-30566 GCA_964436625.1 uncultured Halanaerobiaceae bacterium
AGTACTATTTAAAGTGGGAAAACGTCCTAAATGCAAGTGTTCTTAAAGAAACTCCAACAAATTATGTGGGAAAGTACCGAATTTTTATAATTTAAAGCCTGTCGACATATTCCACTGGAGGTAGATTTTATGGATGTTATAGGAGAAATTCGTGAAAAAGCTCGCAATACTGAAAGCAAAATAGTTCTTCCGGAAGCTCACGATGAAAGAATACTCAAAGCGGCAGAAGTTATTATTGAAGAAGAAATTGCTGATTTGATTTTGCTGGGAGAAAGGGAGAATACAGAACGGAAGATTGACAATCTCGGCCTTGATATAGATTTTTCCCGGCTGGAAAGTCCGGAAGGGTCCAGCAGAAGAGTTGAGATGGGTGAATTGTTGTTTAAAGTCAGGAGAAACAAAGGTTTGAGCCGGGGAGAAGCTTACGAAAAAACTGCAGATCCTCTTTATTATGGCACTCTTCTGGTAGAGTCAGGTCTTACAGATGGCCTGGTAGCTGGAGCTGCTAATCCGACCGGTAAAGTTTTGAAACCCGCTCTTCAGATCATCAAGACTGAACCCGGAATACAGGTTGTTTCCGGTGCTTTCATCATGGTCTTAAACCAGAGTGAATTCGGTGAAGAGGGGCTATTGGTAATGGCGGATTGTGCGGTCAATCCGGAGGTTAATCACGAGATCCTGGGTGAGATAGCTGTCTGCACCGCTGAAACGGCAAAAGATATTTTAGGAATCGTCCCCAGGGTTGCCATGCTGTCTTTTTCTACCGCCGGCAGCGCTTCGCATGAACTGGTGGATAAAGTCCAAAAAGCGACCGAAAGGGCCAATATTCTGGAGCCGGATCTTAAAGTAGATGGTGAGCTTCAGGTTGATGCAGCACTGGTTCCTGAGGTGGCCGAAAAGAAAGCTCCTGACAGCGAGATTGCCGGTGAAGCCAATGTACTGATATTCCCCGACCTGCAGTCAGGAAACATTGGCTACAAGCTGGTCCAGAGGCTGGCCGGCGCCGAGGCTATTGGGCCCGTGCTGCAGGGGATAGCAAGCCCTGTTAATGATCTTTCCCGGGGTTGTTCTGTGGAAGATATAATAAATCTGGTGGCGATCACTGCAATTCAAGCTGATAAACAAAAAAATAAGGACGGATATGCAAATTAGTCTAATTACAGGAGGTTAACTAAATCAATATGAAAATACTTGTTCTCAACTGCGGAAGTTCCTCGGTTAAGTATCAGCTTATTGATATTTCCAGCGAGGAAGCTCTGGTTAAAGGTATTGTTGAAAGAATAGGAATAGAAGGATCTTTTCTGGAACAGGAAATCGAATCAGAAGAAATTCAGATAGAAAAAGAAGTTGAAGATCACTCTCAGGCAATAAATCTTGTTATTGATACTCTGCTTGACGACGAGAAGGGTTATCTTGAAGATATTGAGGAAATTTCAGCAGTTGGTCACAGAGTTGTTCATGGAGGGGAGAAATTTTCAGAATCTGTCGAGATCACCGGGGAAGTAATAGAACAAATCGAAGAAGTTTCCGATTTAGCCCCTCTCCACAACCCACCCAATTTGGCGGGAATCAGGGTCTGTCGTGATCTGCTGCCGAATATTCCTCAGGTAGCTGTATTTGATACTTCATTCCATCAAACCATGCCCGAAAAGGCATATATGTATGCTCTGCCCTATGAATATTAC
The DNA here is from genome assembly GCA_964436625.1 of uncultured Halanaerobiaceae bacterium. Classification (GTDB taxonomy): domain Bacteria; phylum Bacillota; class Halanaerobiia; order Halanaerobiales; family Halarsenatibacteraceae; genus Halarsenatibacter. The sequence continues at coordinate 1,686 of CAYTDP010000023.1, forward strand.
GAGGAATATGGAGTTCGCCGTTATGGATTTCACGGGACCTCCCACAAATATGTTGCCCGGCGGGCTGCCGCTCTGATGGAGCGGGATATCGAGGATTTAAATATTATAACCTGTCATCTTGGCAATGGCGCCAGCCTGGCAGCTGTTAAAGAAGGAAGCTCTGTGGACACGAGTATGGGCCTTACCCCCCTGGAAGGATTGGTCATGGGGACCAGATGTGGAGACATCGATCCAGCTATTGTGCCTTTTTTACAAAAAAGGGAAGATTTATCTCCTGAAGAGATCGACGATGTTATGAATAAGAATAGTGGCATGCTGGGGCTTTCGGGCATCAGTAATGATGCCAGAGATATAGAAGAGGCAGCTGAAGAGGGCGATGAAAGGGCAAAGCTCACAGAAGATGTTTTTTGTTACAGAGTAAAAAAATACATAGGAGCATATGCTGCTGCTATGGGCGGCCTTGATTGTGTTGTATTTACGGCCGGGATAGGTGAGAATTCTGTAACAATGAGAGAAAAAATATTAAAAGATCTTGATTTTCTCGGCCTTGAAATCGACGATAAGGCCAATCAGATCAGAGGAGAAGAGAAAATAATTACGGACCCGAATTCGGAAACGGCTGCTGCTGTTATACCGACTAACGAGGAATTGATGATTGCCCGTGATACCGCAAGAATAGCCGGGATATCACAATAAAAAACAAATTTACATTATAACTCAGCAAAACTAAATATAAGCTTTTTCTCACACCTATTTCTCAACTGAACTCAAGAAAAACCTTTTGTAATCTCTACCTGCCTGTGCTCCTGTTTTTTGTACGGGCAGGTAGGATTTTTAATTTGCATTAAATTTTATTTTGCCCGGCGGTTCTTGACATTACCGCAGTCAATGAGATATAATTATCCTTGATTCCAGCGATCTAATTTTTTATTATCAAGCAGCATCCCCCGGATGGAGGGATAGATCATGCTTTTGGATTTGACCGGCCTCAAAGATGAAACCGGCTATATAAGAGTTGAAACTTCTGTTAATCCCAAAGATATAACTTTCTTGGGCAGGAAAATTAAAATGCCTCTCGATTTCCAGCTGAGTCTTGATATTTTCGGCGAAAAAAAAGAAATAGTCTTCGCCGGGGAGGTGAAGGGTGAATTCTTACTGGAGTGCAGCCGCTGTTTGAAAGAATTTAATAAAGATGTCAATGCCGAACTCGAATTTACTATTGAAAGAGAAGAGATAGAAGATTACAGCAGTGTAGATGTGGGTGAGCAGGTCAAGGAAAATTTAATTCTGGCGATACCGATCAAAGCTCTCTGCCGCAAGGACTGTCAGGGAATCTGCAGCAGTTGTGGACAGGATTTAAATAAAGGCAGCTGTGAATGTGTTCAGGACAGCGTGGACCCACGACTGGAAAAGCTGGAGCAGTTTTATAACTCCGGAAATGAATAATAACGATATAATTTCAGTATATCAAAGCAAATGATTTGAGGAGGTGGAGAATTTGGCTGTTCCCAAGCGGAGGACTTCTAAGACAAGAAAGCGGAAGCGTAGAACTCATAAAAAAATTAAACCAAAAAACTTGAACAACTGCGATAACTGTGGAGAGCTTGTTATGCCTCACAGAGTTTGTGTGAGCTGTGGATATTATAAGGGTGAAAAGGTGGCCGAGGTAAAAGGAGAATAAAAAAGTAAAGAATTATGGTCGTAAAACACACCTGCAGTGGCTGCAAGCTGCAGGTTTTTATTTTTATTACATTTGTTTAATTTGATTTATAGAAGTTTATTATATATAATATTGTCAGGATATTGGTATACAATTATTTTTGTTTGCATGCCCGGCAGACGGAGGAGGATTTAGACTTATGTATATTGCTGTAGATGCGATGGGAGGAGATAATGCTCCAGAAGAGATAGTCAGAGGATCAATTAGCGCACTTGAAGAACTTGAAGATCTCAATATAATTTTGGCCGGCAAAAAATCTCAGATAATTTCTTTTTTATCGGAAAGAGAGCAGCGAGAAGATCTGGAGATTTTAGATTGTGAAGAAGTTATAGAAATGGATGAAAAACCGGCCCGGGCTCTGAAAAGAAAAAAAGACACTTCGATAGGGAGGGCAGCGGACCTGGTTTCGTCGGATGAGGCTCAGGCGCTCGTATCGGCAGGAAGTACAGGAGCCTCCCTGGCTGCAGGTATTATAAAAATAGGCCGTCTTTCCGGAATCAAGCGCCCGGCTATATCTGTGGTGCTGCCTACAAAAAAGAAGCCGGTGCTGCTGCTGGATGTGGGGGCTAACGCAAATTGTGAATCTTTTTATTTGAAGCAGTTTGCGGTCATGGGACAGATTTACTCAAAAAATATAATGAATAGAGACAATCCAGCTATCGGACTTATGAATGTAGGTGAAGAAGAAGGCAAAGGCAATAAGATGATCGATGAAGCTTTTGAATTGATATCCGAAGATGACCGCATCAGAAATTTTAGGGGTAACATAGAAGGGCGAGATATTTTCACAGGAGAGCTGGATGTAATTCTTTGTGATGGATTTGTTGGCAATGTGATACTAAAAACCATGGAAGGCCTGGGGGAGTACATATTTTCTTTATTAAAAGGTGTTTTTACGGATAATTTAAAGACCAAAATCGGCGGTTTGCTGGTCAAGAATTCACTACAGAATATGAAATCAGAAGTGGATTATCGACAGTACGGCGGGGCGCCTATGCTGGGTTTAAAAGGCAATGTCATAATTTCTCATGGCAGTTCCGACGCTCTCGCCATTAAAAACGCCATAAAAGCTGCCGCACGAACGGTTGAAAATGATATCGTGTCCATTATAGATGATGAAATTAACAGGGGTGGTGAATAAATATGTCTTTGAGTTCCGTTATTACCGGGCTGGGTAAAAAGGTCCCGGATAACGTTATCACTAATAAAGATCTGGAAGAGATGGTTGACACTACCGATCAGTGGATAACACAGAGAACCGGCATTAAAGAGAGAAGAATAGCGGATGAGGATACCAGCAGCTCAGATCTGGCCTACGAAGCTTCCATTGAGGCCCTGGAAGAAGCTGATTTATCTCCTGAGGATGTAGAGATGATTATTCTGGCTACAGCCACTCCTGATATGTTATTTCCGGCTACAGCCTGCCTGCTTCAGGACAGACTGGGCGCTGATAATGCAGGGGCTTTTGATCTGGAAGCCGGTTGCTCTGGATTCGTTTATGGTCTGGGAGTTGCAGATCAATTTATCAGGGCGGGAAATTATGAAAATGTTCTGGTTGTAGGCGCAGAAACTTTATCAAAACTGGTAGACTGGGATGATAGATCCACATGCGTGCTCTTTGGAGATGGGGCTGGTGCTGCTGTAGTACAGCCTTCCTCTGAAGCTGGAATATTGAGCACTGTGATGGGTTCCGATGGCAGCGGGGGAGACAGTCTTTGTGTGCCCGCCGGCGGTTCTCTGCATCCCGCTTCTCAAAAGACGGTGGAAAACAAGCTCCATTACATCAAGATGGAGGGCAATCAGGTTTTTAAATTTGCTGTTAAGAAAATGGGCGCAGCTTCTATTGAAGTTCTGGATAAAGCCGGCTATACTCCCGAAGATGTGGATTTTTTCGTACCTCATCAGGCCAATACCAGAATCATTGATGCGGCAGCTAAAAGACTAGATCTGGACATGGACAGCGTTATAGTAAATCTGCCTTTATACGGAAATACTTCCAGCGCTTCAGTGCCTATAGCTTTAAAAGAAGCTGTTGAAGAAAACAGGATTAAGTCAGGTGATCTGATAGTGCTTGTCGCTTTTGGCGCAGGGCTGACCTGGGCTTCGGCCGCTATAAGATGGAAATAAATAAACTATCAAAGTCGGATCGAACTAGGAGGCAAATTTTATGAACGATCTTTTTTACACCCCGCTTTGTGAAAAGCTCGGTATAAGATATCCCATAATCCAGGGAGGAATGGCCTGGGTTGCCACCGGTGAGCTCGCGGGAGCAGTTTCGGAAGCCGGAGGATTGGGAGTGATTGGAGCTGGTAGAGCTCCAGCTGAGGAGATAGCTGAAGAAATTGATAAAGTAAGATCGATGACAGACAATCCGTTTGCCGTAAACTTAATGCTGATGTCCGAACACATAGACGAGCTGGTCGATTTAGTTATCAGCAAAGAGATCCCGATTGTCACAACGGGAGCCGGGAATCCGGGCAAATATATGGACAGGCTGCAGTCAGCAGGAATAAAGGTTATACCGGTTGTTTCATCGGCAGCCCTGGCCAGAAGATTAAATCGATTTGATATAACCGCGGTTATTGCAGAAGGCAATGAAGCAGGCGGTCATATAGGAGAGATGGGAACTATCGCACTGATTCCTCAGATTGCTGACAGCGTGGACATTCCCGTTATAGCTGCGGGAGGTATTGCTGACGGACGAGGTCTGCTGGCGGCCTTTCATCTGGGAGCCCAGGCTGTGCAGATGGGAACAAGATTTGTATGTGCTGCTGAATGTCAGGCTGCCGATGAATACAAAAATGCTATCATAGATGCCCGGGATAGAGATGCTGTTGTTACCGGTAGAGCTACCGGTCACCCGGTCAGAACTATTAAGAACAAGCTGACAAGAAAACTGCACAAACTAGAAGAAAATGGAAAGGAGGATGAATTAGAGAAAGAGGCTCAGGGGGCTCTGCGCAGGGCTGTAATTGAAGGAGATATTGAGCAGGGCAGTGTAATGGCCGGGCAGATATCCGGAATGATTGAAAGCGAAATTTCTTCGGAAAAAATCATAGAAGAAATTATAGCTGAAGCTGAAGAAATTCTTGATTCAGACTGCAGGGAGTTCAGGGAGGGTAAGCAATGACGGAGAGAAAGATTGGATTTTTGTTTCCCGGGCAGGGAGCTCAAAGCGTTGGTATGGGAAAAGAGCTGGCTGAAGAATTCGAAATCGTAGATAACTATTTCGATAGGGCTGAAAACATTTTGGACCTGGATCTCAAAAGGATATGTTTTGAAGGGCCGGAATATGATTTAAAACTGACTGAAAATACCCAGCCGGCAGTATTTGCCCTGAGCACAGCAATCAGTCAGATAATACAGGATAAAGGGATCAAACCATCACTGCTTGCCGGACATAGTCTGGGAGAATACAGCGCTTTGACAGCTGCTGAATCCATAGATTTTTCTGAAAATCTTCGTCTGGTTCGGGAAAGGGGCAAAGCAATGGAAGAAGCTCTACCCGCCGGTCTTGGCTCGATGGCAGCTGTTATAGGGATGGATGAAGAAGTTCTGGAAGAAATTTGTTCTCATATTAACGGTGTATGCGAAATCGCCAATTATAATACTCCCCGTCAATACGTTATTTCGGGGGAAAAAGAAGCCATAAATTCTGCTATAGAAAAATGCAATAAAGAAGGGGCCAAAAAAGTCATTGAGCTTCCGGTGAGTGGGCCTTTTCATTCGAGCCTGATGGAGCCAGCTGAGGGCAGGATGAAAGATGTGCTCGAGAAAACCGACATCTCAAAGCCCAAAGTTCCCCTGGTGGCAAACGTCACTGCTGAGCTTACGACTGATCCTCAAGATATCAGAAAAAATCTTTTAGCTCAGCTGACAAACTCTGTTAGGTGGAGTGAGAGTATAGAAGTGATGAAGAGAGAGGGAATAGATACCTTCATAGAGGTAGGGCCAGGCAGAGTTTTGAAAGGGTTATTGCGCCGCATCGATCGTTCTCTGGACTGTTACAGCACCAATACTCCCAAAAAACTCAGGAAAACTCTGGAGGAATTGTCATGATGAATTTTGCAGGAGAAAATGTTGTTATCACTGGCAGTTCAAGAGGTATTGGTGCAGCCTGTGCTAGAAAATTTGCTGAGCAGGGAGCTAACTTAATGCTGAATTATTACAGTGATGATAGCCAGGCCAGGGTGGAAGAACTGATAGATGAATTTGAAGATCTCGAAAATTCAGGCCAGATTATTAGCAGACAGGCTGATGTGAGTGACAGCGAGGAAGCGAAAGATCTCATAAAGACCTCCTTGAATGAGTTCGAAAGTATTGATATACTTGTCAATAATGCAGGTATAAATCGTGATGGTTTATTTATGAGGATGAAAGAAGAGGACTGGCGGGATGTAATCGATGTAAACCTGAATGGTGTTTACAACTGTACTCATGCGGCCATCAGAAGTATGATCAAAAACAGATCGGGCAGCATCATAAATATGACATCTATAGTTGCCATGATCGGCAACCCCGGCCAGTCAAATTATGCAGCTTCCAAAGCCGGCATTATCGGCTTTACTCGTTCGCTGGCCAGAGAGGTAGCATCCCGCAACATAAATGTAAATGCAGTGGCTCCTGGCTTTATAAGCACTGACATGACCGATGATATGCCGGAATCGGCCCGTAAGGAAATGCTTTCTAATATCCCTCTTGCCCGGGAAGGAAAACCGGAAGAGGTTGCTGATACTGTTCTGTTTTTAGCTTCAGATTTGGCTCAATATATAACTGGAGAAGTTATTAAAGTAACCGGAGGTTTGGGAATCTGAAAGGAGGTGAAAATATCATGGCAGATATCTTTGAAAAAGTATCTGACCTGATAGCCGAGGAGCTGGCAGTTGGTGAGGATGAAATCACTGCTGAAGCTTCTTTTATTGACGACCTGGGGGCGGACTCCCTGGACGTGGTTGAACTGGTTATGGCCATCGAAGAGGAGTTCGATCTGGAAATTCCTGATGAAGATGCAGAAAAAATTGAAACCGTTCAGGATGCGGTGGATTATCTGGAAAATAATCTTTAATTTCTATCAATAACAATCAACGTCCCCGTTGAGAAGCGGGGACATCTTTTGAGTTTTCTCAGGTGAAAATACATTGTCTGTTAAACTCAGTCAGGCCAAAAATTATCAGTATTTTGCTGGTCTGATTGGGTTTAATAGTCAAGCGGTGATAATAAGCTTTAATCGGAATTAGGGGGTTTTGAAATTGAGCAATGATAGGGTTGTAGTGACCGGCATGGGGGTTTTAACCTCCCTGGGAGATAACCTGGAAGAATTCTGGCAGAATATAATCGCGGGAGAGTCTGGCATAGATAAAATTGAAAGCATAGACGATGTTGAAAAATATCCCAGCCAGATAGGTTCCGAAGTTAAAGATTTTAATCCTGATTGTTATATCGACAAAAAGTCCCGAAAAAGAATGGCGCTTTTTACCCAGTACGGAGTATATTCAGCACTGGAAGCTTTGGAAGATGCTGATTTAGAAATAAAGGAAAATATTGCTGAGGAAACTGGTGTTATTGTGGGATCCGGTATTGGCGGAATTGAAGTAATAGAAGAGCAAATTACGCGCATGAATCAAAGAGGACCTAAAAGAGTCAGTCCCTTCTTTATTCCCATGATGATATCCAATATGTGTGCCGGGCAGATTTCTATTTATGCCGGGGCCAAAGGTCCCAACAGCAATACTGTGACTGCCTGCGCGTCTGCCACCCATGCGATCGGAGATGCCATGGAAGTTATTAAAAGGGGCGATGCCAGAGTCATGATAGCCGGCGGCACCGAAGCTTCGATTGCGCCTTCAGCTTTAGCTGGTTTTGGCAATATGAAGGCACTCTCCACCAGAAATGAAGAGCCCAAAAAAGCGAGCAGACCCTTTGATAATGAGAGGGATGGATTCGTCATCGGGGAAGGAAGCGGAATGCTGATTCTTGAGGATTATGAGCATGCTCAAAATAGAGGCGCTGATATTTATTGTGAGATAAGTGGTTATGGTTCTACGGCCGATGCCTATCATATCACTCAGCCTGATCCGGAGGGTGAAGGTGCGGCCAGAGCCATGGAGGCTGCTGTAGAAAAGTCCAGCATCTCCAGCGAGGACATTGATTATATAAATGCTCATGGAACTTCTACTCCTTTCAATGACAAGCTAGAAACAAAAGCTATTAAAAAGGTCTTTTCGGATAGAGCTTATGATCTGTCAGTAAGTTCGAGCAAATCGATGATAGGACACCTGCTGGGAGCAGCGGGGGCTGTCGAATCCATAATATCGATTAAGGCGATGAATACCGGACTTTTACCGCCGACTATCAACTATGAGAATCCAGATCCGGAATGTGATCTTGACTATATTCCCAACGAACACAAAGAGGTCGGGGAAGTTAAAGCTGTTATGACAAACTCTTTCGGGTTTGGAGGTCATAATGCCTGTCTGGTCCTAAACAGGCTCTAAAACAGGAAGGTGAAGATTTTGGTTGATGAGCTGATCGAGAAGGCTGACATTAAGTCGCTCGAAGATAAACTGGGTGTTCATTTTGAAGACAAAGATTTGCTGCGACAGGCAATTACCCACAGATCATTTCCCAATGAAAACAAAAAGTTAAATATCAAAGACAATGAAAGATTGGAATTTTTGGGAGATTCGGTGCTTGGACTGGCGATATCTACCTATCTTTTCAAGGAATGTGAGAACTCTCCTGAAGGCGAGCTTGCCAAAACCAAGGCTATCCTGGTGAGTTCTGAGACTTTAGCGGAAAAAGCCCGCAAGCTGGATCTGAATAAAAATCTATTGCTCGGACGGGGTGAGGAAATTACCGGCGGAAGAGAAAGAGAGTCTATATTAGCTGATTCCATCGAGGCAATATTCGGTGCCCTGTACCTGGAAAAAGGTTTTATCGAAGCTAAATCTTTCATCATATCTCTTTTCAAAAAAGATATTAATAAAGTTCTTTCCGGAGAATACGAGAAGGATTACAAAACTCTTCTTCAGGAGACCGTGCAGAAGGACAGCGATAAAACTCCCCAGTATCAGGTTATTGAGGAACTGGGACCGGATCACAACAAAAAATTTGTAGTCGAAGTCGAACTTGCAGGTGATAAACTGGGAAAAGGCAGGGGAAGCAGCAAAAAGAAAGCCGAACAAAAAGCGGCCAGAAAAGCCCTTAAAAATTTAGATATATGTGCTGAAGAATGAGGACAGCTGCATTCTCATAATAAGATGACCTACCTCAATTTCTGGAGAGAGAAATTCTCCGGGTCAGGTGGTGGATAAATAAATGTTTGCCATCAGAACTGCTATAACTATAGAGGAAGATAATGAGGATGAGATAAGAAAAGCCGTAAAAAAGATGACGGATGAGTTGTTCAACAAAAACCGGATAGAGAATGAAGAGATAGTTAGCATTATCTTCTCTTCTACTGCAGACATCTCCTCTCTTTATCCTGCTCGGGCTTTCAGAGAGCTCGGTTATGAAGATATTCCCCTTTTTAGCTGTCAGGAACCGGAGATCGAAGACGGCATGGAAAAATGCATCAGAGCTCTTTTTCATATTGAGAGTACCAGAATGGAACAGCAGGATATAAAACATATTTATCTGAGAAGAGCCAGAGAGCTGCGGCCGGATCTTGTTGATTAAAATTATATCAGCTTTTAACGTTTTTAACGGAGGTTTGTTTAGATGGAGATAAGCATTGCTATTGACGGCCCTTCTGGTTCAGGAAAGAGCACGGCGGCCAGAAGAGTGGCGCAGAGATTGAACATATATTATATCGATACAGGAGCGATGTATCGGGCTGTGGCGCTTTTGAGCATGAGAAAAAATATTGATCTGGAAGATAAAAATGAAATATCCCGCTTGAGCAAAGAAGCTGATATAGAGTTCGGCCAGATTACCGGAGGAGATAGACAGAAGGTCTTCCTGAACAATGAAGAGGTTACTGATTTGATCAGATCAAATGAAGTGGATGAAATAGTTTCTGAGGTAGCCAGCATTCCCGAAGTCAGGGAAATTATGCTCAATAAGCAGAGGGAGCTGGCCCGGAAGAGTGGAGTGGTAATGGAAGGGAGAGATATAGGGTCCAGGGTTTTACCCGGCGCGGATTTGAAAATTTATCTTACAGCTTCTTTAAAGACCAGGTCCAGGAGGAGATTTCGCGAACTCAAAGAAAAAGGAAAACATATTGAATTTGCTAAAGTTAAAGAGAATATAAGGTTGAGAGATGCGCAGGACAAAAACCGATCTCATTCTCCTCTGGTTAGACCTGATGATGCGATCGAGATAAAAACTGATGATCTCGGCCCGAATAAAGTTGTTGAGAAAATAATCGAACTGGCTAAAAAAGAGGTGTAAAATTGAACCCTTTTACTTATTGGCTGGCCAAGCTGTTGGTCATAGTTATAGGCAGAATATTTTTTAGGGTGAAAGTTCGGGGCAGAGAGAATATCCCGCAGGAGGGTCCGGTTATCATTATGTCAAATCATATTAGTCTGCTTGATCCTCCTCTGCTTGGAGCTTTTCTACCCAGAAAAATTCATTATATGGCCAAAAAAGAATTGTTTGATAATAAATTAGCTGGCTGGCTGCTCGGTTCGCTGGGAGCTTTTCCGGTAAAAAGAGGCACAGGGGATAGGGCAGCTTTGAGAAATGCCCTGAAAATTTTGAAAAATGAAGGGGTTTTAGGAGTCTTCCCAGAAGGGACGCGTTACCCTGAAGGAGAACTCGGCGAACCACATACAGGTTCGATTATGATAGCTTTGATGGGACAGGCTCCTATTGTTCCTGCCGGCATAAAAAACGTGAAAACCGGCGGAAGAACCACGATAAATTTTGGAGAGCCTATATATTTAAATGATTTTTACGAAGAAAAGCCGGATAAGGAAACTCAAAAAGAAATTGCAGAACAGGTTATGGCTGAAATTGAAGAACTTCTTCAGATGGATTGATTTTCTTAAACCTTGAATATGATAGTAATTTATTTTAGAATATAAGCAGGAATAATCCACAGTTTGAAGAACTAATTTAAAGAGCATGATTGGAAGTTTCAGGAAGTTGAAAGGAGGTGCGAACTGGATAGAGATAAAAAAAGCAGAAGAGGCAGGTTTTTGTTTTGGTGTCGAAAGGGCTGTCGAGATGGCTGTGAAAGCGGCTAAATCAAATGATGATGGTGAAGTCTATACTTTAGGGCCTATCATTCATAATCCTCAGGTAGTAAATAAGCTGGAAAAACTCGGAGTCAGGTCTGCTGAATCACTGGAGCAGATTGATAATGGAGTAATTATTATACGTTCTCATGGTGTCAGACCCGATTTATTAAAAGAGGCCCGTTCCATGGGTCTTAAAATTATAGATGCCACCTGTCCCTTCGTAAAGAAGGCTCAAGAAAACGCCAGCCATCTGGTTGAAAATGGATATCAAACTTTAATTTATGGGGATGAAGATCATCCCGAGGTCAGGGGGATTTTAGGAGCCGCCGATGAAGAAGCCATAATCATTGAGAATGAAGAGATGATCGATGATCTGGATCTCGATGATAAAGTTGGTATTGTTGCACAAACTACCAAATCTCCGTCATCCTATCGCAGATTGGTTTCCAATCTGGTCTCGGAAATTAGAGAGTTCAAAGTTTTTAATACTATATGCAATACTACCCAGACCAGACAGAAAGCTGCTCTAAAACTAGCCGGAGAAGTCGAAGTAATGTTTGTGATCGGCGGTCATAACAGCGCAAACACGACCAGGTTGGCTGAAATGTGTTCTCGAACCAACACCCCAACCTATCACATTGAGACGGAAGAAGACATAGACTGGTCATGGTTAAACAATGTTCAAAAAATAGGCGTGACAGCAGGGGCTTCGACCCCGGACTGGTTAATTAAGGAGGTTATTCAGGCAATGAGCGAAGAGGAAAAAGACATGGAAATGGAAACGAAAGAAAACGAAGAAACAGAGTTAGCTGAAGAAAATGAAGAGGTGGAAGTTGAATTGGAAGAAAAGGAACCTGTTCAGGAGGAACTGGAAGAATCTGAAGAATCTGATGAAGCAGAAGAGGAAGTGGAAGAAGAGGAAGCTGAATCAAAACAGGAACCAGAACATGAGGAGGAAGATGAAACAGAAGTGATGGAGCCCACCACTCAGGAAGAGATGATGGATGCAAACGATCTGGCTGATCTTGAAAAAGGAGATCTGGTTGAAGGGACCGTCGTCGAAATAAACGAGAGAGGCGTTTATGTGGATGTAAATTACAAATCTGATGGATTTATTCCATTGAGAGAGCTGAGCACCACCGAAGTTTCGGACCCTCATGAAGTGGTGGATTTAGATGAAGAGGTTAAAGTTGTAGTCCTAACCCTGGAAGACGAAGATGGCAATATGGTTTTATCCCGCAAAAGAGCTGAACAGGAAGAAGCCTGGGAGAGTATCCAGGAAGCGTATGAAAGCGATGAGATTATAGAAGCTGAGATAACCAAAGAAGTAAAAGGTGGTCTCGTGGCTGATGTGGGGCTGCGCGGCTTCATCCCCGCTTCTCATGTAGCCATCGGTTATGTTGAAGACCTCAGTCAGTATGTTGGTGAAGAACTAAAGTTAAGAGTGATTGAAGTCGATAAAAATAATAATAACGTCGTTCTCTCACATAAAGAGGTGCTTGAAGAGGAGAGAGCAAAACAAAAAGAAGAAACACTCGCTGAACTCGAAGAAGGTCAGAAAGTTACCGGTGAAGTGACCAAACTGGTTGACTTTGGCGCTTTTGTAGATCTCGGCGGCATTGAAGGCCTCCTTCACATATCTGAAATGTCCTGGGGTAGAATTGGACATCCTTCTGATGTGCTTTCAGAAGGTGAAGATGTAGAAGTGAAAGTTCTTGATGTTAACAGGGAGGAAGAAAGAATTTCTCTGGGGCTCAAACAGCTTCTACCAGATCCCTGGGAAGAATTTGCCGAAAAACATTATGAAGGAGAGATTATCGAAGGCAGGATCACCAAAATTGTCGACTTTGGAGCCTTCATGGAGATAGAAGATGGCATAGAAGGACTCATTCATATATCTCAGCTCTCAGAAAGACATGTTGAAACACCGGATGAAGTAGTAGAAGTTGATGAGGAACGCAAGGCCAAGATAATCAACGTCGATCCCGAAGATAAACGGGTGGGATTAAGCCTAAAAGAACTCGAAGATGAACACAAACCTCAAACTCAAACATCCGAAGAAGATCAAACACAGGAGAAAGCGGATGAAGACAGCACCTCTGATGAGGATGAAGATTTGGAGGATGTGCCCTCGGGTGCAACTATTGGCGAGAGACTTGGAGATCTTAAAAATATGATGGATGAAGAATAAAAACTCATTTATAATTAGGCTTGTTTTTTTTGGCCTGTCTTTGTAGGCAGGCCTAGTTTTTATTTCAATTTTTTTGAATTTTATTTCATCTTCTCTTCTCACTCTGAGTTGCTTGCTGCCGGCAAATATGGTATCATCACAATGTGCTAAAACCGTTTCAGGAGGAGAGAAGCATGGTTTTAATCTCAGGTGTCGACAAAAATTCTCTGGCTCAAGAAAAGGGCATTGAAAAGGGAGATAAATTGTTAGAGATCGATGGTAAAAAGCCCAGAGATTATATCGATTATATGCTGGGGATCTCAAGCCCCTATTTTGAACTTTTGATTGAAAAGCAGGCCGGCGGCCAGAAGCACAGGCTGAATTTTAATCGTTCTTATGGAGATCAGGTGGGCCTCGAATTTGAAGAGTTGATTTTTGATGAATTGAAGACCTGTCAGAATGATTGTTTTTTTTGTTTTGTAGATCAGCAGCCGCCTGATGTCAGGGACACCTTATCCTGCAAAGATGACGACTATAGATTTTCATTTTTAAAGGGCAGTTTTATAACCCTGACCAATCTATCCGATATAGATTATCAGCGAATCGTTGATAATAGTTTGTCTCCGCTATATATTTCTGTTCACACTACAAACCCCGATCTTCGCGAGAGAATGATGTCAAATAAAAAAGCAGGCAGGATTAAATCTCAGCTTGAATATCTTGAAGATAAGGGAATCAAATTTCACGTCCAGCTGGTGATATGTCCGGGCTGGAACGACGGAGAAGAGCTGGATAGAACCCTGGATGATCTACTGAATTATTCAAATTCTTTGCTTTCAGCTGGAATAGTACCGGTGGGGCTGACAGCCTGGAGAGAAAAAGACGATATCAAAGGTTTTAACGCCGAAAGGGCCAGAAAAACTACAGCAAGGGTAAAAAAATGGCAGAAAAAATGTCGAGAACTTTATGGAGAGAATATTATATTTTTGGCCGATGAATTTTATCTGCTTGCCGATGAGAGCATTCCCGAGGATGATCATTATCGGAACTATCCTCAGCTGTCCAATGGAATAGGACTAACCCGTCTCAGCAGAATTAAATTTCGCGAAAAGCAAAAGAAGCTTTCCCTGTCAAATGTAGAAAATTCAGAGGTGAATATTATAACTGGCGAACTCGGCCGTCAGGCACTGGAGCCAGTTTTTGCAGAACTTGACTCTTTTGAGGGATTAAACCTCAAAGTCATTGAAATTGAAAACTGTTACTTGGGTGGAGAAGTGACGGTTACTGGACTTTTATCCGGCAAAGATATAATCGATGAGATAGAGTCCCGGGATCTAAAAGGCTATACTTTTATTCCTGAAGTTATATTTAATGATTCCGGTTTAACACTGGATGATCTCACGTTATCCGATATAAGCGAGCACTGCGGTGACTCAGAAGTTTTTTCATGTTCAGGTATTGAAGAAGTTTTGGAGGTGCTTTATGATGGAGAACCCGACGGTAGCTATTGTAGGAAGGCCTAATGTTGGCAAATCGACTTTATTCAACCGTTTAATCGCCGAGAGAAAAGCAGTGGTAGAACAGTCACCCAATGTGACAAGGGATAGAATATATGGTAGAGCTCGCTGGAAAGGAGAAGCTTTTGAGGTCGTAGATACCGGCGGACTGGATTTGGAATCCAGCGTGGAAATTGCTCAGAATATCAAATATCAGGTCGATAAGGCTATAGAAGAGGCGGATTTAATACTTTTTGTGGTTAACGTAAGAGAAGGAATTTCTCCTCTTGACCAGGAGATATCCCAAAAACTGAGAAAATGTGACAGAGAGGTAATAGTTGCGGCCAATAAAATGGATGATTTTTCTGCTCAGGATGAGCCCTGGGAGTTTTACAATCTGGGTTTTGAAGATGTGGTGCCGATTTCAGCAGAACACGGCAAAAATATAGGCGATCTCTGCGATAAAATTTTCGACAGGATAGATATTGGTGATTTCAAAGAAGATTCAGCAGATGATAAGGAGATTTTGGGTGTTGCAATTGCCGGCAAACCCAATTCGGGCAAATCAACTCTGGTAAATCAAATTCTGGGACAGGAAAGAGTCATAGTTTCGCCTGAGCCCGGTACTACCCGGGATGCAGTTGATTCGATTTTTGAGAGGGCTGATAACAAATTTAAGCTTATCGATACCGCCGGCCTGAGAAAAAAATCAAAAGTAGATGAAGATGTAGAATATTACAGCAATCTCAGGGCGATCAGAGCTATCGAAAGAGCTGATGTTGTCGTAATGATGATCGACGCAGTGGAAGGGGTGACGGAACAGGATAAGAAGATTGCCGGTTATGCTTATGATGAAGGCAGGCCTATAATTCTGGCTCTCAATAAATGGGATCTGATAGAAAAGGATACCCACACCGCCGATATTTTTCGAGAAGAAGTTTATCGGCAGATGAAATTTCTCAGATTTGCTCCTGTGGTTTTCATTTCTGCGCTGACCGGCAAAAGAGTCGGGGAAATTCTGGATTTGATCGAGTACGTGTATGATCAGACTCTCCAGAGAATTAGCACCGGGCTTTTGAACGAGGTAGTGGAAGAAGCAGTTCAGATGAATGATCCCCCGTCTTATAAAGACAAAAAACTCAATATATATTACGCAACTCAGCCGGAGGTTCAACCGCCTGTATTTGTATTTTTTGTAAACGATCCGGAGCTGGTTCATTTTGCCTATGAGAGATATCTGGAAAACAAAATAAGAGAAGCCTTTGGTTTTGTGGGAACTCCTATAATTTTGAAGTTCAAGGAGAGATAGAAATTATCAGGAGGAATGGATTAATATGAGCTTAGCTATTTTAATTTTATTTGCCTATTTGTTGGGTTCAATTCCGACCGGTTTTATACTAACCATGAAAATACTCAATATTGATATAAGAAAACATGGCAGCGGTAACGTAGGCGCCACCAATGCGGCCAGAAAACTGGGTTTTAAAATGGGAGCTCTGGTTGCCCTGGCGGATATTTTAAAGGGGTTTTTTCCTGTGCTGATTGCTGGTTTTGTTTTGAGCAATAATTATCCGGCTTCGGCAATATATCTGGTGGGTATTGCTGCCATTCTCGGTCATGATAATTCTATCTTTCTTAAGTTTGATGGCGGAAAAGGAGTGGCCACCACTTTCGGTGTAATGCTGGGAATTTCACCGCCCGGATTTTTGATAATGGCTCTAATATGGTTGGGAATTTCTTTTACTCTCAAAATAGTTTCAGTAGCTTCTCTAATTGGAGCTTTTTCATTGCCTGTCACAGCTTACATATTGAGCGGAGATTACTATCAGGTTTTATTTGCAGCTGTAATTTTTCTCTCAATCGTGGTGACTCACAGGGGCAATATTCAGAGACTGCTCAGAGGAGAGGAAAATCCGATAAATCTGAACGACAGCTAATATTTTATTGTTCTTTTTGTTATCAGTGATAGATATCGTATAAGGCCGCTATCATAATAAATTGTGAACGAAGCTTTATTTCTTCCAGTATAACTAAATAAGTTTTTTTGACACACTTATTTACAAACTTAAGACAGGAAGATCCTATTTTATCAGCGGGGTGTTGGAACTGAAAATGAAAAATTGCGCAGTTCTAGGCGGGGGCAGCTGGGGAACAGCTATTTCAGTTCTGCTGGCCAGACAGGACCACAATGTGAGGCTTTACACCCGTTCTGCTTCCCGGGCTAGAGAAATTAATAAAGAAAGAGTCAACAGTGCTTATTTTCCGGAAATTAAACTACCAGAAGGAATTCAGGCCGGTTCTGATCCGAAATTTTGCCTGGCCTATGCAGATTATGTATTTATATCTGTCCCCACCGAGGCCACCAGCCAGATACTTTCCACAATTGAAGGTTATTTGAGCGGTTCGGAAATTATTATCTCTACTGCCAAAGGTATAGATACTGATAAATTTAAAACCAATTTTGAGATAATAAATAATTATCTACCCAATACAACGGCGGTACTTTCCGGTCCTACCCATGCTGAAGAAGTGATTAAAAACATGCCGACAGCAGCCGTAGCTGCTGCCAGAAATAGTTCTATTGCCGGCGAGCTCCAGAGGCTTATTTCTGATGATAGATTCAGAGTTTATCGAAATCAGGATGTTAGAGGAGTAGAACTGGGAGGGGCTGTCAAAAACGTTATGGCTATAGCAGCCGGTATCTCTGATGGTCTGGAGTATGGTGATAATGCCAGAGCTTCACTTGTTACCCGGGGACTGGCAGAAATCAGAAGAATTGGAGCTGCATTTGGAGCAAAAAGTGAAACATTTAATGGTCTATCAGGCCTCGGCGATCTTATTGTTACGGCAGGAAGTACACACAGTCGCAATAGGACTTTCGGTTATAAGATTGGCTGCGGTCTAACGGCTGAAGCTGCTCTGGATGAAGTCGGCCAGGTTGTGGAAGGAGTTAAAACCACCCGGGCGCTGTATAATTTTAACAGCAAAAAAGGCAACTCTGTCGAAATGCCTATTACAAATCAGGTTTTTAGGGTGATTTTTAAAGGTAAAAACCCCGAAAAAGCTGTGGACGAACTTATGATGAGAGAGTACAAAAGTGAATAAAATTAATCAATTTGAGGGAAGGAGATTTTGAACATGTCAAGAATATAAGATATTAGAGGTTCAGAAAATAATTATTAATAATTCATCCGGGAGGTGAATTAATTGACTAAAACTGAACTCATTGACCATGTAGCTGAGAAAACGGATATGACGAAAAAGGATTGCGACAAAATCATCAATGCCACCTTTGACTCCATCATGGATTATCTGGAAAAAGAGGCAGAAAAAGAAGAAGAGGAAAGAGACAAGGTACAGATAATAGGTTTTGGCAGCTTTGAAGTACGGGACAGACAGGAAAGAGAGGGGAGAAACCCTCAAAATCCTGAGGAGACCATTACCATCCCGGCCAGAAGTGTTCCTGTATTTAGAGCTGGCAAAACCTTTAAGGAAGCTGTCAAATAAAGACAGGACTATTATCCGAATTATTCATTTCAGCAGCAAAAAAATTGATACTACATACTATAGACAGCAGAAGCGGTTAATCTCCCGGCAGCTCATCTTTCCGGGAGATTTCTTTTATTCTTTTAAGATATTTGTCTAAAGAAAATTTTCTTTCCAATCCATTTCTATTCATATATCTGGTTTTGCCGAATATTTTTCTTTCCTGCCAGGCTCTGTCGTGTTTGCCAAAGCACCAGCCTATACCTGAATAGCTATTGGGATCTCTGCCATCTAAAGCATATTTATTGTTTAAATACAGGCTCAGATCAAAAGCTTTTTTCGGAGTTTCTGTCCATTCCAAAATTTTCTTTCCCCAGTACATGCGCATATAATTTTGTATTTTACCTCTATGGATCAGTTCTAGCTGGGCAGCATTCCAGTATTTATCATGTGTGGAAGCTGTCTCAAATTCGTGACGGCTGTAATTAAACTGCCTTTCATCGTTTTTGTGTTCTGCCAGGGTTTTTCTGGCCCACTCAGGAAGAAATTCAGGAAAGCAATCGTAATTCTGATTGTAATAGACAAAATTAAAGCTGAGCTCTCTTCTGACAGTCAGCTCATCCCAGAAATTTTCGATCACAATATCTTTTTTGCTGCTGTGTTCTTTAACTGCAATCGCTATCTCCCGGGGGGAAATGTGACCGAAATGCAGATAGGGACTCAGATCGGATTCACACTTGAGGTCGGGGTCGCTGCGGTTTTTTTCGTAGTGCTCGATCCTGTTGCTCAAAAACTCAGTCAATCTTTTTCTGGCAGCAGTATAACCACCGGAAAAATTTTCAGCCTCGGATACTGAATTATTTAAATTCAGACCGTTAAGAAACTCATATTTTCTGGCAAACTTTTCGGGGATGCTGGTGTATTCACTGCCATCGGGAATCTCATTTTTAAAACTCCAGATCTTTAGATATTCATCTATTTTGTCCTTGAGTTTTTTTCTGAGAGTATAGGCGGCGTATTCTTCTTTATTTGAAGCGGCAGTGATCGGAACTATTAAATTGGTGGAAATTCTTAGTAAAGGGATTTCGATCTCTTCAGCAAGAAGCTGTCTCCAGCTGCGGGCAGGTTTTATATAGCCGCTGTCACAGACCAGGGCAGCTGCTTTTTCGGATTCATTTTTGAGTTCAGTCACAGGGCTGCCGACTTTAATTTTCATGCCAAAGCCGCTGTCCTGCAGTTCATCGCTGCATTCTTTGACGCCATCATACATAAAGGCGAAATGTCTGTAATTTCCGCCCGGAAATTGAGGCATAAAAACAAAGCAGACAACCAGAGGCAAATTGAGACTATCAGCGAGCAGGGAAGCTGCCGTTAAAGCTTTGTTATCTTTGTGTCTTTGAGTGCTCTGCATCCAGTACAGGACATATTCTCCTTCAAAATTTATGTCTGCCTTCTTGAGAATATCAATATCTTCACCATCAAATCCGCTTTTTAAAAGATGCTCCTCCAGATCATGAGAATTTGTCATTAATTTTCCTCCTGCTGATAATTTCTTTATGAAAATTTATAATTAACACTCCTTAATGAAATTATATGTTAAGGCAAAAAAACCTGCAAAGTTCATTATATTGCAGGAAATTATTTCTCGGCCCTAAATTATATAACATAGAAGAAAACCAAAAATAATTATTTTTAAATGACAGGAGGGTCTTATTATATGCATAATGAAATTTTAGAAGCATTAAATGATCAGCTGAATCTGGAATTGTACTCCGCTTATGTCTATCAGGCCATGGGAGCTCAGATGGAAGATGAAGGCTGGGAGGGGTTTGCTCACTGGATGGATATGCAGGCCGAAGAAGAGCTTGAGCATGCCCGCAAAATTTACGACTTTATAAATGAAAGAGGCGGAAGAGTTGAATTGCAGGCGATCGACAAACCTCCTTTTGCATGGGATTCGGTAGTCTCTGCCTTCGAGACAGCATTAGAGCACGAACAAAAAGTCACTCAATCTATCAATGAGATCGTCTCTCTGGCCCGGGAAGAAGATGATTATGCCACTGAATCTTTCCTGCAGTGGTTTGTGGATGAACAGGTTGAAGAGGAAGATACGGTGGAGGGCATACTCGACAAGATGGAAAAAGCAGGAGATCAGGGAATGCTTATGCTCGACAGCGTTCTGGGCAGGCGCGAAGAATAGTAAAGTTTAGCCGGCCAGAATTAAATAGTTGTCAGTGCAAAAATTGATCTTACAACAATAATAACAGATTAAAGCTTATATTTTAGGCGGGCCCTAAAAGGCTCGCCTTTTATCTGCTTGATTGAAGCTGCTAAATCAGTTATAATTGAGGCAGGTATTGAGATTTATTGAGATTTATAATATTAAGAGTTTATGAGGGTCTGATATAATTATGATGGACTTTTTTAAATCTTTACTCAAAAAATTAGGCTTAACAAAAGGAAGCTCAGAGGCAGACTCCATACTTCTCAGTGTGAAAGACAATAACTGCGGGAGAACTATGGAAGTTAGGGCTTTAAAAAATTATGATCTCCACAGAATATATGAGGATGAGCTGCCCGGAGAATACCGTCTTAAAAAAGTGGTAATATGTGATGAATGCTTTCAAAAAGTTTTTATCGAGGTCTTTTTCGACAGCCGTTATACCATAGAATCTTATGAAGCTGATGGCGGAGAAATAATTTTGGAAGATTGAATGCTGGCTAAAATAATAAAACTTTTTCGGAGGGGTTAAAAATTTATTTAATAGATAATATTGACGAAATTTATAGAGGTTCTGATGAGAAAAAAATTGAAGACGGCTATATTTTTATCGAGGATAATAAGATATCTGAAGTTGGAGAAACCGGCGACAAAGCTTATAGAGAACTCAAAAAAGAAGATAAAAATTATATGCTGATTTCAGGAGAGAATATGTTAGCTATACCCGGTTTGATTAACACTCATACTCACGCCGGAATGAATATGCTGCGGGGTTATGCTGACGATATGAGCTTAATGGATTGGCTGGAAAATAAAATATGGCCGGCTGAATCCCAATTAACTCCTGAAGATATCAGGATTGGCAGCAGGTTTGCCATACTGGAGATGTTAAAGAATGGAATAACCGGCTTTAATGATATGTACTTTGCTATGGAGCTGGTGGCCGATGAGGTAAAAAAGTCAGGTATCAGAGCTCAGCTGGGTTATGGTTTGATAGAAGAAAATGATGGGCAGGAAGGCCTGGAAAAAAGCGATGATTTTATCTACAGAAATCATAATGATGCTAATGGTAGGTTGACATGTAATATTGCCCCTCATTCTCCTTATACCTGTTCCAGCGAGTTTTTAAAAGGGGCAATGAAAATAGCGGATAAATACGATATAAATATTCATACACATGTGGCTGAAACCGAAGGTGAAGTTCAGGATCTGGTTGACAGTGAGGGAAGGACTCCGGTGGAATATCTGCACAGTCTGGGATTTTTTGAACAGCATGTTTTGGCGGTTCATTCTGTGCATTTAAATGATGATGAAATTGACATTCTGGCTGAAAAAGATGTATCAATCTCTCACAATCCTACCAGCAACGCAAAACTTGCCAGCGGCATCGCCCCTGTCAAAAAAATGCTGGCAGAGGGAATTAATGTAACTCTGGGTACTGATGGGGCTGCCAGCAATAACAGGCTCGATTTGATCTCAGAAGCCAGAATGGCTTCCTATCTACAGAAAGTGAAAACTTCCAATGCTGCCACCCTCAATACACGGGATCTTCTTGCTATGATGACAGAAAACGCTGCTGAAGCTTTAAACTGGATTCTGCTCGGAAAAATTAAGTCCGGTTATAAGGCCGATATAGTTCTAATCGATAAAAAATCAAGACCTGAATTTTATCCTGATTATGATAGCCTTTCAAATCTTTTATATGCTTCAAAATTAGAGAGTGTCGATCACGTATTTATCGATGGAGAGATGATAGTTAAGAACGGAGATGTAAAAACCATAGATGAGAAAGAGGTATATCGCGAGATTCATAGGCGCTCAGAGAAACTGAAAGATGATTAGAGAATTAGATTTTTTGACAATTAATCTAATGAGAAGTTTATAAAGCACAAGTTTTGACAGCCTTATCAGTAATAAAGGCTGTCCTGGAGGTTATATAATGAAGTTCAAACCTAAATCGTCACTGGTTTTACTGCTGGGTATTTTGCTCGCCTTCGTGATTTTTATTCTGGCAGGCAGCAGATTCATCACGGATATTCTCTGGTTTTCAGAGCTGGAGCTGCTGGATGTTTTTCTGACCAGAATATTCGCTGAGGCCGGTCTGAGATTGATTATAGGCATTACAGCCTTTTTGTTTTTCTATATAAATCTCAGATATACCCGCGAAGAACTTCTGCTTTCCATAAATATTTATGATGATGACCAGATCAGCACTATTTTTGAAGGAAGAAATATACCTATTATAGACTGGCTGACTTCGAAAAGATTGACCTATCTTTATATTGTCATAAGTGCTTTTCTGGGGTTTGTCTTTAGCGGTATCGGCTCGGGAGTCTGGGAACCGGTGCTGAAGTTTCTAAATCAGGAACCTGCCGGAGTGGCCGATCCAATTTTCGGAAATGATGTTTCTTTTTATCTTTTCAGCCTGCCCGTTCTGGAATATTTCAGAGAGCTGTTGGTCATTATGGTCGTGCTGGCAGCTATTATCACTGGTTTTCTCTATCTTTTTACCTCAGAATTTTTGAGCGGGACGGGAGTTAAAACCCCCAGTGGACTGTCACTAAAAATTTCCGAGAGGGCCAAAAAACACCTTGCGGTTTTGCTGGCAATTTATCTGGCATCAAAAATACTTGATTATAGACTATCAATGTATAGGCTTTTATTTTCTGAGAGAGGAGTGGCATTTGGAGCCAGTTTTACTGATATACATGCCACCCTGCCCGGCTTGAGGATACTTTCAGTGCTGGTGGTCATTCTTACAGGTCTGGTGCTTTTTTCTCTTTACAGAAAACAGTATAAATTGATTTTAGGGGTAATCGGCATCTGGGCGGTAGCCTCTATATTTTTCGGATTTGTTTATCCCGGCTTCGTGCAGCGTTTCAGAGTTGAACCAAACGAGCTGGTCAGGGAGAGGCCTTATATTTCCAACAATATCGAGATGACTTTAGAAGCCTATGATCTGGCCGAGGTTGAGGAACAGAGATTTGCTCTTGATTATGATCTTACGCGGGAGGATATCGATAATAATCCCGAGATAATTGATAATCTCAGATTGTGGGATGATCGTCCTCTGGCCACAACTTTCAGCCAGCTGCAGGAGCTGAGACAGTATTACTCTTTCCGGGATGTCGACGTCGATAGATATACGATCGATGGCGAGTACAGACAGGTGATGCTTTCATTGAGAGAGCTGGATAAGGATAATCTGCCCTCTCATGCTCAAACCTGGGTTAACAGGCATTTGCAGTACACTCACGGATATGGAGCTGTCATGACCGGGGTGAGTGAAGCCACTGAAGAGGGGCTACCCAGATTTTTGCTGCAGGATATCCCCCCCAGAACAGATACCGATATTGAACTGGGTGAACAGTCCATTTATTACGGCGAAAACACCAATGAATATGTAATTGTCAATAATGAAGAAGAGGAATTTCATTATCCTGTCAATGGAGAAAACGTCTATACCCGTTATGATGGTCAGGGAGGTGTTCAGCTTTCCAGTTTCCTGCGGCGGGTGCTCTTTTCTCTCAGATATAGTGATATACAGATCATGCTGGCAGATCAAATTCGTGAAGAATCCAGAATAATGTTTGACAGAAATATTCAGGATAGGGTGAGGAAAATAGCGCCATTTCTGGTTTTTGACGATGATCCTTATCCGGTGCTGGCTGAGGGAAGAATACACTGGATTCAGGATGCTTACACTATTTCGGACAGATATCCTTACAGCGAGCCTTATAATCAGAATATGAATTATATCAGAAACTCTGTAAAGGTAGTTATGGATGCATATGAAGGGGATCTGGACTTCTACATCGCCGAAGAGGATGATCCAATAGTTAACACCTATGCCAATATATTTCCGGATCTTTTTAAGCCTCTGGAAGAGATGCCTGATTCTCTGCGAAGTCATATAAGATATCCTCAGGATATCTTTTCGATCCAGGCCGACATTTATAGCCTGTATCATATGACTGATCCCAATATATTTTATAATCGGGAAGATGTCTGGGAAATCCCCCGGGAAAATTATGCCGGCCGGGAAATACAGGTTGAACCTTATTATATTTCTACCAGACTGCCCGGAGAAGACCACGTTGAGTTTACTTTAATGCTTCCTTTCACTCCCGCCAGAAGAAATAATATGGTCGCCTGGCTGGGAGCCAGATCTGATGGTGAAAATTATGGTGAGCTGAGGCTTTACAGCTTCCCTCGAGGAGAGCTTGTATACGGACCTTCACAGATCGAATCGAGAATAGATCAGCATGGATATATCTCTCAGATGCTCAGCCTCTGGGATCAGGTAGGTTCTCAGGTTATAAGAGGTAATCTGCTGGTCATCCCTATTGAAAACTCAGTAATATATGTTGAACCGGTGTTTTTGCAGGCTGAAAGGGGGGCGCTGCCGGAGCTAAGGCAGGTTATAGTAGCCTTTGGTGACAGAATAACCATGGAAGATAATATTGAAAGGGCTATTGAAGTTGTCTTTGGAGAGAGAGAGCCAACTCATGATATTGAAGATGCTGAAGAGCTGGAAGAGATAGAGGATCTGGAAGAAGATATTGAACTGCCCGAGGCAGATCCTGAAATGGAAGAAGATATGGAAGCTCCTGAAATAGATCCTGAGGATCCAGTGGATGAACTGGAACCGGAAGTTGAAGAGATCGATGAACTGCCTGAAGAGACTGAAGAGATCATTGCGATGATATCTCAGGCTTATTACGAAGCCCAGCAGGCTCTGCAGGAAGGCAACTGGTCCGATTACGGCAGACATATGGATGAGCTAGAAGAGCTGCTGAGGGAATTTGAAGGCCAGGAATAAAACCAAACATCTATTTTTAGCCGGCATAATTCTGGCAGGAGGGAATTTGTTGACATTCAGTATGGACAATTTTGAACTCGAAAAAAAGGCCCGACAGCATGGATTTGAAGCTGTCGGGTCTGTTTCTATTGATGTTCTCAAAAGGGTTAAATCGCGGGGTGATATGAAGAAAGATATACCCGAAAATACTGAGACTTTTTTTATTTTTTTTCAGCGCTATCCTCTGGCAGCCCCGATAAATTTTAAAGATTACGGCGAGGAGATCAGAATAGCTTATTTTGCCAGGATTTATGATTATCATGATATTTTAAAGAGAAAATTAAAAGAAATCTCTCAGGAACTGACGGCGGAGACCGGAAGCTTTCACAGCTGGTGGGGGGTCGATGACCACTCACTACCGGAAAAATATCTCGCCAAAAAGGCGGGGATGGGTTTTTTGGGATTGAACACTCTCCTGATCAACCGCGATTTGGGATCTTTTGGATTTTTAGGGGTTATAGCTTCTCCTTTAGAACTCGAAGAAGTTCAGGAGCAAAATTCCTCTTTCGCTGAGAATGCTCATATTGAAAAGACTGATTCCAGTTTTTACCAGCCTGCCCGGATCTGTAAAGATTGTTTTAAATGCCTGAAAGCCTGTCCTGTCGATGCGCTCTCCGGAGAAAAAATAAAACTTGATTCCGATAGATGCATCAGCTCCTTGACCCAGCGCAGGGGAAGATTTGAGTGGAGGAGGCTTGTTCAATTTCAGAATCATTTCTGGGGATGCGATATCTGTCAGCAGGTCTGTCCCTGCAATAAGAATTTTGATTATGGCAGAAAAATTAACGGGGGCTGTGACGAAGAGAACGGAGGTATATCTGCTGACTACTGGCCCCGCGTTGGAGCAATGACGGTAAAAGAGGTATTAAAATTGCGGAGAAGAAATTTACCCTCCTGCTGGAATTCATATGCTTTTGGCTGGCGGGGAACAAGGATTTTGGTAAGAAATATGTTGATAGTGCTCGCTAACAATCTCAAACCTGCTTTTGTAAAAGAGATAGAGGATATGACCAGGGATCCATCCCCGATAATAAGATTTTACGCTTTTTATTGTCTTTATCGCTGGTACTGGCAGGAGAATAAAGATAGAGCCAAAAACTTCATTGCAGAGAAAATAGAAGAAGAAAAAAACCCGAAAAATCTGCAGATTTTAAAAAATATATTAAACAGCAGGGAGGAATTCGTCACGTGATAAGTGTAAATATTGCCGGAAAAAGCTTCAACTTTAAAAAAGGAACAGCATTGAAAGAAGTTTTTCAATCAGCTTTTGACGATAACAATCGGATTGTGGCTGCCAGAGTGGACAGCTGTATTAAAAATTTGAACCATGAACTCGATAGCTCTAATGAAGGCAGCGAAATTTCACCGCTCAATAGAGGAGAAGAATTCGGTAATCGTGTATATCGCAGGAGTTTATTCATGCTTCTGGCCCGGGCTGTTGACGAATTATACCCGGAAGGAATGCTGAATATTGCCCATTCGCTCAGCAACGGTGTATACTGCGAATTGATCAAAAAAAACAGTTCTTTCAACCAGCACGATCTCAAAAAAATTAAAATCAAGATGAATGAACTGGTGGATAAAGATATACCTTTAAAAAAAGAGCGGGTAAAAGTTAAAGATTTAAAAGATATTTATCGCAGGGAAGCGCTGCCGATAAAGGTCGGCCTGCTGGAAAGATTTGAGGATGGTAGTGAAGTTTCCACCTACAGATTGGGAGATTATTATAATTATTTTTATTATCCGATGGTCCCTTCCACCGGTTATTTAAAAAAGTTCGACCTGCATTATTGCATGCCCGGTTTTGTAGTTCTTTTCCCTCAATCTCAGGATTCTGATGAAGTTCCCGATTTTGTGGATCAGCCCAAGCTGGCGAATGTTTTTCGGGAATATGAACGTTTGGGAGAAATTTTAGATGTTGGTTATGTGAATGATCTCAACTGTCGAATAACGAATGGCAGGCACGCTGAACTGGTGAGAATTTCCGAAGCTCTGCACGAAAGAAAGATAGCCGCCATTGCAGACAAAATATATGACAAAATTGAAAAAAGAAAAATTATTTTAATTGCAGGACCCTCCTCCTCCGGAAAAACGACCTTTACTCACAGGCTTGCCACCCAGCTCAAAGTCGATGGCCTGGATCCTGTAACTATTTCTACCGATGATTACTTTGTCGACAGAGAAAATACTCCCAGAGACGAAGAAGGCAATCCAGATTTTGAAGCTCTAGAGGCGATAAAGCTGGATTTATTCAATGAACATCTGCGCAAACTAATTCAGGGAGAGGAAATAGAACTTCCTGAATTCAACTTCAACACAGGCAAAAGAGAAAAAAGCGGTAAAACTCTGGAGATAAGGGAAGAACAGCCTGTTCTTATCGAAGGGATTCATGGTTTGAACGAGGAGCTCACTCCGGTTATACCTCAAAACCAGAAGTTCAAAATTTACGTAAGTGCTTTAACCCAGTTGAATCTAGACCAGCATAATCGTATACCTACTTCTGATACCAGGTTAATGAGAAGAATCATCAGAGATTATAAATATAGAGGGCATGATGTGGAGAGAACACTGGAGTTGTGGCCAAAGGTACGTCGGGGAGAGGAGAGGAATATTTTTCCCTATCAGGAGAATGCAGATGTGATGTTTAACTCTGCTCTTATTTATGAACTCGCCGTAATTAAAAAATATCTGCTGCCACTTTTAAAACGGGTGGAAGAGGAAAGCCCTCATTACCATGAAGTAAAAAGGCTGCAGGAAATTCTTTTTTATTTCGATCCGATGCCTGATCTGGCTGTGCCCCAGATCTCAATATTAAGGGAGTTTATCGGAGGAAGTGCATTCAGGTAATTCTGGATGATCTGGAATATTTTTTCGATTTTTCGCTGAAAAATCTATCGTTTATAATCGAGGATATTTCCTGCCAGTTTTCAACACGTCCCAGATAATTATCGAGTTTTAGAAGTTTTGACCGAGAAATTGAATCCCTGTTATGGTGTCTATCGAATATAGCTGCAGGTATTCCAGCTTCACTCAGTTCTATTATATTCTGCATTTTGTCGTCGACAAAGAATTTTATGTTGCATTTTTGGGCCAGAGGGGCCTTGTCATCTTCATGATAAAGGCTGTCAAAGGTTATATCGTTTTTCTTCAGCCATCCTTCTGTTACCTGGCGGTACTGGGCCTCTCTTGCTGTAATCAGTATGATTTCACAGCCTTTATTTTTAAGATTGCCAAATAACTCTCTGACGCCCTCAGCGGGAGGGACCTGACTGTATATGTCTGTCAGATGTTTATCCAGAAATTGATCCAGCTGTTTTTGGGAGATACCATAGGCTTCTGTCATATCATAGCTATTTTTGATCAGGTCGACCTCTTCCCCCAGGAATCTGGAAAGATATCTGGACCATATGTTTTTCTCTGCTCTGCCCTCTGCAGTTATGACACCGTCTATATCAAACCCGAGTCTGAATGTTTTAGACATCATAAAACCTCCTGATGAGAATATAGTAAACCAGATTGAAAGCCTGAAAAAATATCATGGTCCTTCTCCACATCAGTTGCTGGATTTTGTTTAAGAACACCTGCATTTAGGACATTTTCCTGTTTTATATAGTCCTCATTCATGGAAGCTATGAGACTCCGCTCACAATGAAATTTTTCTTCTGCTAAAGTTTAGTTTTCGGGCCCTGGACCTGACTCAGGCTTCGAAAAATTTCGAGTATCACTTCGTCTCATAGCTTCC
>CAYTDP010000024.1:0-29891 GCA_964436625.1 uncultured Halanaerobiaceae bacterium
AAATAACCCCCTGCCTTCATGAACTTAAGCAGGAGGAGAAATAGAGAACATAAGTATAAATATAAGCTATTCATCCATAGATATATATTCCTTATTATCTGCGAAATTATTGAGGGGATTATATTCTTCTAAATTATCTTTCAAGTCACGTCCAAACATATTGACATATTCCTTTACCATATCGATTGATTTATGACCTAACATCTTCTGTAATCTAAATATATCCCCGCCATTTTTAATCCACAACTTAGCAAATGTGTGGCGAAATAGGTGGATAGAAGTTTTATCTACTCCTCTCCGCTTATTATAACGTGCTATAGCAGAACCCAGGGAGTCCTCAGCAAGCTTTCCTCCATATATAGTGCAAAATAGATAGTCTCCTGGATCTCCGTCTCTAAAATTAAGATACTCCAATAAAATTTCTACAAGTGATTTGGGCAGAGGAATTAATTGCTCATTTTTGTTCTTGACCTCTCTTAATAATACATAGCCTTCTTCTAAGTTTAAGTCTTTTATCAATAGGTTTCTTACTGTGCGGGCTCTATTTCCAGTAGCCAAAAACCAATTAACTATAACCCAATTTCTATATTCAGCAAAACCCGCCTCATTTAAATCAGGTTTTTCTAATAACCTCTCTAGTTCAGCATTTGTGTAAGTCTCTTTAATCTTCTTTTCCGCTTTGATCAGGGAGACCTTAAACTCCTTCTCAATATAACCCATTTCCATTGCATAATACAGAAACCTTCTTATCGTTCGCAAATAACTATTGACACTGGAATTAGTTATATCTTTGTCCAATAAATGAATTCGATAATCTTCCATAACCTGTGGTGTTATGTCATTAATCCGGTTTGAAGAGATAGTTTCACATTCATCAAGAAGATAATTTTTAAACCGATGGCAGCGTATTCGATAACTTTCAATTGTCGATTCAGAGAGCTGCTTAGATCTGCAATGCTTAATAAATCTTTCAATAATCTCCTGAATAGATTGTCTCTTATCGTTATTGATCAAATTCTTGTTAGGTGCCATAAATATAAAAACCCCCTCAGTAATGATTTACTGAGAGGTAAATAATCAGAGAAAAATCTAAAATATAGCACGACTGATTGTCTTAAAATAGCTAAAAAATCAGACGTGCAGCAGAAGGGTTTTGGCCTCAAAATCCACCGGAAATAGAGCAAAATTCCCCGAATTTTAAAGCACCATGATCGTTGATATAAAGGCGAATATACACCAAAAATAAAACAATAAATGGCGCGCCCGGGAGGACTCGAACCCCCAGCCCTCTGATCCGAAGTCAGATGCTCTATCCAATTGAGCTACGGGCGCACAATATTTTTATAATTTCTTTTCACGCCACGCGAATAGAATTTTATCACATTAATACCGGTCAGTCAAGACAGCAGACCTAACATTACTATCAACAGCCGATTAAATCCTTTAATTCAGCCCAGTTTTTCCTTTTCCTTTCCGGATTTCTCTTCGTTTCCTTCTCCGGCAAATTTCTCAAAGAGAAGTGCCTTGAGATCTACCAGAACCAGCAGCTCATCTTCCATTCTTCCCACTCCCCGCAGATATTCCTGTCTTATTCCCCCTGCTACCTCCGGAGGCGGTTCTATAGCATCCTCTCCCAGCCAGATAACCTCGTTAACCTCATCAACTTTTATTCCTATCAATGAATCTTCCAGTTCAACAGTAATGATTCGATCTTCTTCTTGCATGTCCTTAACACTATCTTCCACTTCCCGCTCGAGCCTGAGTTTTTTCTTGATATTTAGAACAGGAACTATCTGCCCTCTTAAATTTATTACACCCATAACATATTCTTCAGTGTTGGGCACCTGAGTTATTCTTTTAGGCCTGATTATTTCCTTAACCTGCTCGATCAATATACCGTAATTTTCTGAGCCTATTTTAAAAGTGACAAACTGCTTGCGATTTTTTGCTTCCTGCTCTTCCATTTCTTCCATATCTTTATATCCAGTCTCTGCTGGCATCAGATCATACCTCCTTGCACTGTATTCTTAGGCTATGTCCCGCACATCCAGTATCAAGGCAACATCGCCATCGCCTATAATTGTGGCTCCGCTAATATTTTCAACATTACCTAGATATTCTCCCAGTGATTTAACCACTATTTCCTGCTGGTTCAAAAATTCATCAATTATCAGTCCAACCACTCTATTGCCTGTATTTACCGTTACAACAGGTATCTCTTCCCATTCTTTGTATCGGTCGTAATCTATATTTATATTGAGCTGTCTGGCCGCTTCGGTGACAGGTATGGTGGTGTCTCGAGGAACGATCACATCCTGCCCTCTAACTGTCTTTATCTCGGCAGGATCTATTGTTAGAGTTTCACTTATGGCATCCAGCGGTATGGCAAATGTTTCTCGGTCTATCTTTACCATCAGAGCCTGGGTGATAGCAAGCGTTAACGGGAGGGAGATCGTAATGAGAGTGCCCTGATCGGGTTCTGATTCCAGGGAAACCTGACCATCGAGAGATTCTACCACTCTTTTGACCACATCCATGCCCACTCCCCTGCCCGAAACTTCGCTGGCTTCATCGCTGGTCGAAAAGCCGGGAGAAAAGATAAAATCCAGCTTTTCCATTTCGCTGAGCGTCTCAACTTCTTCTGAGGAAACCAGACCTTTCTCGACGGCCTGGCCGGCTATTTCGTCGGGGTCTAAACCGCGGCCATCATCTTCTATTTCTATGACTATTTCGCTCCCCTTTTGATAGGCACTAAGATTGATTTGTCCCGTTCTGGGTTTGCCTTTCTCTTCTCGCACATCGGGTTTTTCAATGCCGTGATCGACAGCATTGCGTATTATATGAACAAGCGGATCGGCCAGTTCGTCTATGATAGACCTATCGAGTTCAGTATCGGCTCCTTCTATATTCAGATCCACCTCTTTATCTAGATCACGCGAAAGATCTCTTACCAGCCTGGGAAATCTGTTGAAAATTCCCCCGATAGGAACCATGCGTATCTGCATAACCACATGGTGAAGCTCCATGGTAACTCTATCGAGCTGTTGAATTATATCTTTGTAAACATCATTGTCAATATTCAAATCTTCCATTTGAGTCTTATTAATTAACAGCTCGCCAACCATGTTCATAAGTTTGTCCAGCTTATCTATATCAACCCTGACCGTCGGTGAAACCTCTATCTTGGAATCGCTGCTGTCCCCGGAAGAATCCCTGGTTTTATCCTTGTCATCTTCGGTAAATTCATCGAAGTTTAAATCAATCGCAGTGATGTTTGCCTCAACTATCTCAATGATATCAAGGATCTCTTCTTTAATCTCTTCCGTGCCCAAACTGGAAATTATCAGCAGATATAATTCATCCTCTATTTCAACATCATCATCTTCGATAGCCATTCTGTCCGGTTCTGATTTTACCAGGTATCCCAATTCTTCTGCTTTTTTCAGCACCATGTAGGCTCTAACACTACGAAGCATGCTATCCTCATCAAATTTAACCTCTATCTGAAGAATTTGATCGCCGGAACTGCTGTGTTCAAAAATTTCTTTTCTATCGTCTTTATCGAGAGAAATTTCCAGCTCTTCCGTGCCTTTATCGGTCAATTCTTCCCCCGAAGATGATCCTGCTGATATCTTGTCACCGGAAACGGGTGCTCCCCTGTGAGATTCTATCATCTCATTTAGCTTTTTAACATAATCATCTACGTTCGTCTCTTCCTCGCCGCCTCTTTTGATGTCTTCGACCAGTTCGTTTATCAAATCAATTCCATCAAAAAGAGCATCTATAAGCTCAGTGTCAAGATAAAGTTCATCATTCCTTATCAAATCCAGGGCATTTTCCATCTTATGAGTCAAATTGGTCAGACTGTCGAATCCCATCGTCGCTGCCATACCTTTTAAAGAATGAGCGGCTCTGAATATTGAATTGATAACTTCTTTATTATCAGGTTCCTGCTCAAGCGTCAATATGTCCTCATTTAAACTCTGAATATACTCCTCTGCCTCATCGAAGAACATTTTTAGGTATTCTTCATCCATTTATTTTACACCTCACTCCCGCTGAAAACTTTATTGACGGCTTCTTTTATCCTATCGTCGTCAAAAGGCTTGACTATAAAGTCCTGGGCCCCAGCTTCTATAGCCTCAATCACCATCTTCTGCTGTCCCATAGCACTCACCATGATGATTTTTGCCTCTGGATCTTCACCCAAAATTTCTTTTGTGGCTTCCAGACCATCAACCTCGGGCATCGTTATATCCATAGTCACCAGATCTGGATTATGCTCTCTATATTTTTCGATGGCTTCCTTTCCATTTTCCGCCTCCGCCACTACCTCAAAACCCTCATCTGAAAGTGTGTTCTTTAATGTCATTCTCATAAAAGCCGCATCATCGGTCACCAGAACTGTTCTGCTCAACTTAATTTCCCCCTTGAATATTCGAATTTGACAGCGCAATCGCTCAATTTAATCAAATAATTAGAAGAATTTGCTCAAAATTTAGCCTCAGACAGAGTGAACCTAGTGCTTTTTTAATATCTTCGTGGTTTTAAGATTCTCTTTTCCCCGGCGCAATTCCTGCAAGATTATTAAATAAAATCAAATTAAAGATGTTTTTTAAGTCAACCCTTTAATTCCAGTGTTATAAAATTCTTTACAGGTTAATACTTGATAACAAAGTAAATATAAGGTATAATTGAATCAACAAGAAAAAAATTATAATTATATCTGAAGGGGCGATAAAATAATGAAAGCTACTGGTATTGTTAGAAGGGTTGACCAGCTGGGAAGAATAGTTCTCCCTAAAGAGCTCAGACAGACACTAAATATTGATAAGAAAGATCCTATGGAAATTTATGTGGAAGATGAAACCGTCATTCTCAAAAAATATGAACCCGGATGCACTCTTTGTTCAAGTGTTGATGGACTGGTCTCATACAAAGGAAAGAATGTCTGTGAAAAATGCATAGAAAAACTCAAAGAAATAGAAGACAGCTCCTAAAAAATTAAAAAATCTGACAGGAAGCTGGAGACCTGCAAACAAAATTTTTATAGACAATTTCTACAGAGGAAAAAACGGGACAATAACATCACAAATTTCAATTATTTTAAGCGATGCGCCAGTAAAAGCTGGCGTTTTTTTGTTTTTTTGCCTTATTTTCGCTGTCCCAAACCTATAAATTCTTTTTTCAGCATAACAAAAGCTGCCAGATCATAAAGAAAATGGGCTGTGACAGCTGCTGTTAAACCAGCCTCCCGAAAAAGCAACCCCATCAGCAGCCCGGCCGCCAGAGAAAAGGGCGCAAATAGTATCCTGGCCTGAGTTCTGGGGGGCACCGCCCAGAAACCGGCATGAGCCAGCATAAAGAGGATTGAAGCCGGCCAGATTCCCAGTAGACGCTGCAGTAAAGCCCTAAAAAGCAGCTCTTCACTCAACCCGGCCAAAAAACTTATTGCCGCCAGAAGAGCTATAGGTCTGCGGCATATCGGCAGCAGAGGTCTTACCGCCTGCAGAAGTTCTTTTTTCTTATGAAGCAGATACAAATGAGCGGGAAGATACAGTATTATTGCTCCTGCCGCTCCCAGCACTAAGTTGTAATATAATGAAGAGGGGTAGATCCATAATTCCCCCATTCCCGGGTCAAAGACCAGCTTTATAATAATGAAGCTGATCAAAGCCAGAGCGCTTTGAAGCAGAATTAGTATTTTCAGGGAAAGATTTTGTTCTTCGGCCATATTTTTTGCCTTCCTTTAAAAATTTTAGGGAAGACCCTCATCTCTGAGAGCCTTCCCGTATACAGGCAATTTAATTCATCGCTCAATTATATTTTTTGAACCAACTTTTCCTGCCTCAATCAAAAATCAAAGGCATTTAGGCATCCAGAGCCTCCGGCTCAAAGCTTTTTTCGAGCCTTCTGTATGTCTCATATCTCTCTCTAACATCTTCTTCTGCTTTTTCGAATAGTTCATCAGCTATTTCAGGAAACTCCTGCTTGAGCGATGTAAATCTTACCTCGCTCATCAGGAAGTCCTGCAGAGACTCTGTAGGTTCATCAGAATCAAGTGAGAAGGGGTTTTCTCCTGTATTTCTGAGTTCGGGATTGAATCGATATAGATGCCAGTAGCCTGATTTCACAGCTCTTTCCTGCTGTTCGACACTTTCGCTCATGCCCTCTTTCAATCCCTGAGCGATGCAGGGCGAGTAAGCTATCACCACAGAAGGCCCATCATAAGCTTCAGCTTCCCTGATAGCTTTGAGCGTTTGATTCATGTCGGCTCCTAAAGCAACCTGAGCCACATAAATGTATCCGTAGGTCATCAACATCTGACCAAGATCCTTTTTAGCTGTTTCCTTACCCGAAGCCGCAAATTTAGCAGCAGCGGCGGTAGGTGTGGCTTTGGAAGACTGACCGCCTGTGTTCGAATATACCTCGGTGTCGAAAATTAGCACATTTAGATCTTCGCCTTCTGCCAGCACATGATCCAGGCCCCCAAAACCAATATCATAAGCCCAACCGTCACCGCCAAAGATCCATTGGGATCTTTTGGTCAGGTATTTCTGGAGTTTTTTGACCTCCTGTACATGTTCGCTTTCGTTAACTCCCTGTAATTTTGGCCTGATCTTTTTGGCCAGCTCATGGGATTTTTCACCGTCATCTTTATGCTCAATCCAATCTGAGAAAAGCTCTTTTAAATCTTCCGATATCTCATCTTTGTCGATAGCAGCTTGCATATTTTGTTCTATTCTGTCCCGCAGCTGTTCATTGCCTAGATGCATGCCGTAACCGTATTCGGCATTATCCTCAAAGAGGGAGTTAGCCCAGGCCGGTCCTTCGCCTTCTTCGTTGGTAGTATAAACTGTAGAAGGAGCAGTGCCGCCCCAGATAGAAGAACAGCCGGTAGCGTTGGCAATCAGCATTCTTTCGCCGAAAAGCTGGGTCACCAGTCTGGCGTAAGCAGTCTCGCCACAGCCGGCGCAGGCTCCGTGGAATTCAAGCAAAGGCTGCTGGAACTGGCTGTTTTTCACTGTATCAGGTTCAACAACATCTTCTTTGTAACTGACATTTTCAGCTATATAATCCCAGTTCTCCTTCTCTTTTTCCACCATTTCAGCGTAATCTTCCATCTCCAGTGCTTTTTCAGGCGCGGGACAGGTATTTACACACACTCCGCAGCCGGTGCAATCAAGAGGACTGACCTGAATTCTATACTGATATTCATCAATCCCTCTTCCTCGTGCATCTATGGTTGTCAGGGATTCAGGAGCATTTTCGGCCTCTTCATCATCAAGAAGGAAAGAACGAATCACCGAATGAGGACATACATAAGCACATTGATTGCACTGAATGCAGTTCTCCTCTTTCCAATCAGGTACGTGCAGGGCTATGCCGCGCTTTTCGTACTTAGAAACTCCCTGAGGGAAGCTGCCATCTTCTCTACCGGCAAAAGTACTCACCGGCAGGTCATCGCCTTCCTGTTTTGCAATGGGTTCAAGAACTTCTTCGATGAACTCCGGCCTGTCCTCTCCTTTTTCAGCTGCACTGCTGCTGGTTTCAGCCCATTCATCCGGCACATCCACTTTTTCGAGACCTTCCAGGGAATGGTCTATAGCTTCAAAGTTCATCTCTACAATTTTTTCACCTTTGTGACCGTAAGATTCTTCCACAGCATCCTTTAAATAATCTATGGCTTCATCGATAGGTATGATTTCAGCCAGTTTGAAGAAGCACGTCTGCATAATCATGTTGATTCGCCGGCCGAGGCCTACTTCTTCGGCAATTTCGTAGCCGTTGATGATATAGAAATCGATATCATTTTCAGCGATATATTTTTTCATCTCAGCAGGCAGTCTCTCATCGAGTTCGTCCTCGGTCCAGGTGCAGTTGAGCAGAAAAGTGCCTCCTTCTTTGAGGTCTGAAACCATATCGAATTTGTCCACGTAAGCTTCATTGTGACAGGCCACATAGTCGGCGACTTCGATAAGATAAGTGGAATTAATCTCATCTTCACCAAAGCGGAGATGAGAAACGGTTACACCACCGGATTTTTTAGCATCATAGGAGAAATAACCCTGGGCATAAAGGTCGGTGTTATTTCCGATAATCTTTATTGCGTTTTTGTTGGCGCTGACCGTACCATCCGAACCAAAACCCCAGAATTTGCAGCGGGTTGTGCCTTCCGGTGTAGTGTCTATATCCTCTTTAACCGGCAGCGAAGTGTAGGTTACATCATCTTCGATGCCGACGGTGAAATCATCCTTGGGTTCTGATTGTTTGAGATTGTCATAAACAGATTTTATGTGAGAAGGATTCGTATCTTTAGAACTGAGGCCGTAACGACCTCCGACTATCGTAGGCTGCTCGTCGCGATCATAAAATACAGTTCTTATATCTTCATAAAGCGGCTCTCCTTCAGCTCCGGGCTCTTTGGTGCGATCAAGAGTTGCTATTCTTTCCACGCTGTCCGGAAGTGATTGGAGGAAGTACTCTCTGGAAAAGGGCCTGTACATATGAACATTTATCAAGCCTACTTTTTCTCCCTTGCCGCGCAGATAATCTATAGTTTCTTTTATGGTGGAAGTTACCGAACCCATCGCTACAATCACGTGCTCGGCATCCTCCGGACCGTAATAATTATAAGGATGATATTCTCGACCTGTAACTTCGCTGATTCTTTTCATGCAATCAGCGACTATCTCAGGAGTTTTCTCATAATACGGATTGACTGCCTCCCGGGCCTGGAAAAATATATCCGGACCCTGAGCTGTTCCCCTGGTTACTGGATCTTCAGGGCACATGGCATTTTCACGAAATTTCTGAGCGGCTTCTTCATCAAAAAGTTCAGCAAGCTGGTCGTACTCGAGTACCTCAATCTTTTGAATTTCATGCGAGGTTCTAAAACCATCGAAGAAGTGAATGAAGGGCAGACTGGACTCAATTGCTGCCATATGAGCTACTCCAGCCATGTCCATAACTTCCTGAACACCACCGGAGGCCAGCATGCCTGCTCCTGTCTGGCGGCAGGCCATTACATCGGAGTGATCTCCGTATATAGAAAGAGCGTGGGTGGCTACTGTTCTGGCGCTGACATGAAAAACACCGGGCAACTGTTCGCCGGCCAGCTTATAAATGTTGGGGAGCATCAAAAGCAGCCCCTGAGAGGCTGTAAAGGTAGTAGTTAAAGCGCCTGTGGCCAGAGATCCATGCACTGCCCCGGCCGCACCCCCTTCAGACTGCATTTCCGTCAGTCTTACTTCCTGGTCGAAAATATTTTTGCGCCCATAAGCACTCCATTCATCAACCATTTCCGCCATAGGGGAGGAAGGAGTGATAGGATAGATAGCTGCTACATCGGTAAAGGCATAGGCCACGTGGGCAGCAGCGGTATTGCCATCCATCGACTTCATTTTTGTCATTTCATTTTGCCTCCTAGATAGATTAATGATGTAAACCTTTTATGTGAAACTCCCATGTGTCTTTAATCACACCTGAGTCCGCTGACATAGGCGCTCCTACTAT
The DNA here is from genome assembly GCA_964436625.1 of uncultured Halanaerobiaceae bacterium. Classification (GTDB taxonomy): domain Bacteria; phylum Bacillota; class Halanaerobiia; order Halanaerobiales; family Halarsenatibacteraceae; genus Halarsenatibacter. Next base: position 9,517 of record CAYTDP010000024.1, read on the forward strand.
AAATTATAGATTAGTTTCTTTTTCCTGTCAAATTTAACAAAAAAAATTTAGAATAAATCTTTGATTACCTGATTTAAAAATCACCCCCTATAATTTCGGATGAATGCAAAATTAAAGGTTGAACCATTTGATTAAAAAGCCTTTACTGATTATAATTAATTAAAGAAGAAAAAGCGAATAATATTTGTAAAAAATATCACCAGCGGTTCTGGAAAAGCCAATTTATAAACATCTGGAGGGACAAACAATGAATTACCGCAGGATGAAAAGCTCTGAAAAAAAGGTTTCGTCTCTGGGTTTTGGCTGCATGAGGCTTCCGACGGCGGATGACAGGCCGGACCGAATTAAAACAGAAAAGGCCGCTGAAATGCTCGATTACGCTCTGGAAAATGGCGTTAACTATCTCGACACCGCCTGGTTTTATCATCGAGGAGAAAGCGAAAATTTCCTCGGGCGTTATCTGCAGAGCAGAGATGCAAGAAATGATATTTATCTGGCCACCAAACTCCCCACCCCGCTGGTAAAAAGCAAAGATGACCTGGATTATTTTCTACAGCAGCAGCTCAAAAAACTCCAGACCAATTATATAGATTTTTATCTTTTACATTCTCTCAGAGAAAAAAGCTGGAAGAAACTTTGCGATATCGGTATCACCGACTGGCTTCTGCAGAAAAAAGAAGAAGGGCTCATCGATCATCCGGGTTTTTCATTTCACGATGAATTTCCCGTCTTCAAAAAAATCATTGATTCTTTTCCCGCCTGGGATTTCTGCCAGATTCAATATAATTATCTTGATAGAAAGTATCAGGCCGGTGAAAAAGGACTTGATTATGCCTGGCGTCAGAATCTTGATGTCGTTATCATGGAGCCCCTTCGGGGTGGACTTTTAGCCCGGAAGCCTCCGAAGGCGATAGAAAAAATTTGGAAAAAAAGCTCTCGAGAGATTTCTCCTGCAGCCAGAGCTCTTGAATGGCTATGGCAGGATGAACGAATTTCTGTGGTGTTGAGCGGCATGAATAATATTGAGGAAGTAAAAGAAAATGTTGCCACAGCTGCCCGTACCAGTCCGGGGAGCCTTCCTCAAAGCGAAAAAGAACTGATAAATAGAGCCGCAGCAGAGTTCAAAAAAATTTCTCCGGTAAACTGCACCGGCTGCAGCTACTGCACTCCCTGTCCAGAAGGAGTTAGAATCCCCAAAATTCTGGATCTATACAATAATGCTCATATTTATGATGATTTTCAAAAAATGGAAGAAGAATATTATGATATCGATGAAGATAGGAGGGCAGATGCCTGTATAAAATGCCAGCGCTGTGAGGATGAGTGCCCACAAGATCTGCCTGTATCAGAGCTGATGAAAAGAGTAGAAGAATATTTTTAGTAAGTATACTATCCTACAAATATTAATGTTACAGCCATGATAGCCATTCCCCCAATAAAGGCATAAATTTCCTGATGACCTTCTCCTCCATACTCATTGGCGGTTGGCAGCAGCTCATCTATAGAGATAAAAACCATAACCCCGGCAACAAATGCAAATATTAACCCGAAGGTCAATTCATCAAAGAACTCCCGGAAAACAAAATATCCAAGCAAAGCCCCTACAGGTTCAGCCGTCCCCGCAGCAAATGAATAGAGTACTGCTTTCAGGCGGCTGCCAGTGGAATAAAAAATAGGAATTGCCACAGCGATTCCTTCCGGGATATTATGGAGGGCTATGGCTATAGCTATAGTAATGCCCAGGGCAGGATCTGCCAGTGTAGCTACAAAAGTTACAAGTCCTTCGGGAAAGTTATGTATAGCAATCGCAGCAGCCGACATCAACCCCACTCTCTCCAGCTCCTGCTGATCCTCTGCTCTCAGGCTCTCTATATCTGCAGAATCAGAAATCTCCTGTTTTTCCCTCGCCGACTCGATCTCTTCCTGATCAAGCGCATGATGGAGATTATCACCCTCCGGAACCAGCATATCAATTATCATGATCAAAACTACTCCCGCAAAAAATGCAGCTACCGCGACGGTAAAACCGGTATCACCGGCAAAATAGGCGGTTAACTCCTCTCTGGCCTCTTCAAAGAGTTCCACAAAAGAAATAAAAATCATTACCCCGGCCGAAAAACTCAAAGCGGTGGCCAGAAACTGCAGATCTGTCTTTTTGGTAAAAAAAGCGAAAATACTTCCAACGCCGGTGGAAAGACCGGCGAAGAGAGTTAATAAAAAAGCCAGAAGCAGATTTTCCATTATTTTAAATCCCCCCGCTCAAAAACCAAATAATCCAGGCCGGCTTAAGCCAGATTTTCACTTCTATCATCAAGCTCCTGGGGATTCTCCTCCCATTTACCGCACCTATCTCCGGTCATAGCTATGGTTTTATTATTGGCCTTAACTCTTATAACCTCACATTCATTGGCACAATCGCCGCAGATAAAGCTCGTGGTTTCAAAATTATCATGTGCCAGCGAAAAACCTTTGAAGCTGGTTGTTTTATCTGAAAACATTATTTCTTCCCTGGCCAGCATTGCTATACCTATAGCTCCCATGACATCGTAATTTTCGGGAATGATCACCTCGCTATCAATCTCATTCTCGATGGCCGTCTTAATTCCCACGTTGGCTGCAACGCCGCCCTGAAAAACATATTTGGGAGGAAGCTCCTTACCTCTAACCAGATTATTCATATAATTGCGTACCAGGGCCTCACAAAGTCCGTTTATAATTTCTGGCTTGGTAAATCCGAACTGCTGCTTGGAAATCATATCCGATTCGGCAAACACCGTACATCTTCCGGCTATGCGCACATCTTTTTCAGCTTTCAGAGCCAGTTCGCCGAATTCTTCAATCTCTACTCCCAGCCTGTCAGCCTGATGATCTAAAAAAGAACCGGTGCCAGCTGCACATACAGTGTTCATGGCAAAATCGGTAACTATGCCGTTTTCCACTATTGTAAGCTTGGAATCCTGACCGCCAATTTCAAAAATGGTTCCCACTTCGGGCACCTGGTCTATGGTTGCAGTCGCATGAGCGGTGATCTCGTTCTTTACAATATCCGCTCCCAGAATATAACCTATAAGCTGTCTACCGCTGCCGGTCACACCGACTCCAGCCACCTCATATTCATCTTTCAGTTCTTTATTGAGCTGCATCAAACCATCTTTAACTACTTCCACCGGCTGCCCGGGATTTCTTTCATAAAGTTTGAACTGAATGTTTTTATCAGCGTCTATACCAACAATATTGATACTTACAGAACCTATATCTACCCCCAGAAAAAGGTCTTTCATGCTATTTCCTCCTCTTTCTTCTGTTTGATCAGGTCCATAAAAGCCTCCAGCCTTGTTTTCATGTGAGCTTTAGCTGTCTGCTCGTCAATCGACAGCGAGAGAATGGGTATATCAAGATCTTCAGAAATCCTGTCCATCATGCTCTGCGAGACTACTTCCGGCAGACAGCCGAAAGGTTTCAAGTGCACCACCCCATCAAAACCTCGCTGCTTATAATCAATTATATGACCTATTGAGCGCTTGGCATGTCCGCCAATGACGTGCTTGATGTATCTTTCACCTTTCTCCAGAATATGCTCGTATTCTTTTTGCTTCCAGGGGACCATGTGACTATCGATATATTCGGAAAGATAATGAGATCTTTCCACTTCGACCCCCATTTCGTTTAACAATTCTTCAATGAAATTATTCGTCGAACCTTCCATAACCACATAAATTTCACCGACTATTCCCACCCTGAGTTTGTCCTGTTCTGCAGGTATAGCCTTTTTCTGATCTTCTATCTGCTGCCTGGCCCATTTTTCCACTCTACTGACATCTCTGACTGATTCTACCTCCAGATATTTATTCTGAATTTCATCCCACAATTCACTCATAGCCCGCTTATCGAGAGCATGAGCTCTTCTTTTATGGAGCAATTTTAATATTCTATCCATGGAGTGAGCCAGCCTGTAGCCAATATAGACCGAACGAATCAGGTTGAATATATTTGTGTTCTTCTTCAGCAGACGGACATTCTCCAGAAAATCCTTCCAATCACCGCGAACCTGTTCGAATACCACTATATCGATATCGAATCCGATATCGTCCAAAATTTTCTGCTGAACCGGTCCATAATAACCGGCCCGACAGGGTCCATAACCTCCACTGGTTATTATTTTGTCTACCCCCATTTCCTCCAGCTCTATCATATTACCCAGGGTTACCTTGAGAGGAAAACAGGCAAATTCAGGGGCATATTTTACTCCCAGGCTGAAAGTTTTTTGGGTGGGCCGGGGCGGCTTCACCACATCATGCCCGAGAAGCTCGAAAATTTTGTAATAAACCACGGGTGATTCCATATAAGGAAAGCTGATTTTCATACTCTTTCACTCTCTCCAATTGGCTCGTTCTTTCTGTTTTTTCTGTCTCGTTTTGACTTTTTCTTCTTCAAACGCAGCAGATCCACAAAAGCTTCGACCCTGGTGACCAGATGGCTTTCTCCAGTCTGCTCATCAATCCTCAAAGTCATAAAAGGTTTATCATAATTATCTGAGTCTATATCCAGAAAGGGCCCCAGAAGAGAATCAGGACCACAGCCGAAAGCAGTCACGTGGATTATCCCATCTATTTCGTCCGACTTTAAAAAATGATAACCTGCTCCCAGAAGTTTGTTTGTAAATTCCCAGAACATGCGCTTTTCAACTTTTCTGGCTTCTTTTTGAATAACTTCATCATCGATCATCTCAAAGGTTATTACATTGACATCCATATCTCGGAGCTTTCCCAGCAAATCCATATTGATAAATTTATCATATATGTTGTACACATATCCCAGCAGCCCGATGGTAAGATCGCTGCTTTCCAGGCTTCTTTCCCGGTCTGAAAGCAGAATATCGCTGGCAAAACCCTTCTTATGATGCCTGCGGAATTCCTGCCACCGTTCACTGGCACTCGATAAAGCCTCCTGAAGCTGAGTACGGGTTATATCAAATTCATCCAGGAAGACCTCATAATCTTCTATATCCGAAATATTATCGCTGTCCTGTTCTATTGTATTTACCAAAATTTTTTCTTTTTCTATATCGAGAGAGTTTATGATCATATCCGGCAGGCCCAGAAATTTAGGGCAGAGTGTTACCCCTTCCTGAATTGACCTTATTCTGGGTACATATATTTTATCGACTCCCTGCTCATCCAGTTCCAGTACCTGCCCTACAAAAGTTTTCATGGGAACACAAATCTCAGAAATAGAATATTTTACTCCTTTATTCATGATCTGCTCGTTGTTAGGTTCAGAGACAATAACCTCCTGCCCAAGCTCAGTAAAAAGCTCTTCCCAGAAAGGGAAGTAATAAAAATAGAGCAGGGATTGTGGTATACCGATCTTCATATCTCTATTATAAGCCTCCTGATATTTATATATAATGAAATTCAACTTCTGATGAAATTCAACTTCCGGGCACATTCAATTTAATGTTACTTTATTGCCCCGGTTTTGTCAAATTAAACGCTTTACATAGTGATCGAAAATTTCGGCAGGATTCGAGTTGATTTTATCATATATTGGAGCCTATCAACAAATCAATCTCTCTTTTTAAGCTGTCGGTCATTCGATTATCCCGGGGTTGACAGGAGATAACATTTGTAGTAGAATTTTATGTGCAGGTGAAAATCTGGAGGGATGTCCGAATCTGGTAAGGGGCCGGACTTGAAATCCGGTGAAGCCGTAATGGTGTGGGGGTTCAAATCCCCCTCCCTCCGCCATAATATGTCAATGATCAGGCCACTTCACAAAAAGTGGCTTTATTCTATTGAACTTGAATTTTAGTGCCGAAATCGTTCCGAAGCCGCTTAATTAGACTCTTGATTCAGATCCTCCTTCTTCAGCTTTAATCAAATTTTCGGCAGCTTCACAGCCTTTCTGAGTTAAATTTATCGTATCTTCCTGCCCCTTTTTCATATAACCCTCATTTAAAAGTTCATTTTCCATAACTTTTTTAAAAGTTTGAGCCTTTTCTTCATCTTCTGGAGCAAAAACTTCCGTGCCGGCCACAAATCTCAGCACTCTTCCTTCAGGCCTCAGAACTGTAAGATGTCTGTAATTTTTATAAGCTCCAACTACCAGCTCGACCGCCTCCTCTGATAACTGGTCTGCGCCCATTATTCTGACCCCCAGTTAAAGTCATCAAGCATGTCTTTACAGGACATCTCTCAGAAACCATTATAGCAATAATAATTTTTGATTACAATAATACATCATGCTCTTAAGGCTGTTGTATTCTCATCACATTTTTCCTATAATATAGATAGAATAGGGTGAGGCTCCAGTCAGAAACTTTTATCGGGCTCCGCCCGACATAAATTTACGATGAGAGGTGAGTCAGTGTGGCTAAAGAAGAAATTCCCGAGGTTACAATAAGGGTGAGAAAGGGTCGCACGAAAATCTCTATAGATGAAAAAAACCACTTCTCCTATCCGTCACCTAAATTTAAAAGCTATGTCAGAAGAGAATTCAGAAAGCGTTTTTCTCACCGACCCGGCGAAGACGAGGATAAAGAAGATCTCAAGCAGGATATTGAAGAATTTTTGCGTGAATGCGTCAAGAAAGGCATAATCATGAATGAGAAGAAGCTGGATAATCTTTACAGGGGAGGCCTGCACCCGGGCGGCCCCAGATATAATACTTCATCTTACATCAAATGCTAAATTATGATAGTGCGCTGTACTTGAAGTAATTGACGCTTTATTCATGCACAAAGCACGAAATCCGGCCCGTTCGGGCCGGATTTTTAATTGCTTATTTTTTGCCATCGGATGATTCTTTCTGAGAGATTATTTCCTAATTCTGTTCTCTTTTGTCGTTCAATAATTTGTCAGTTTCCCGCGGTAAAACAAGATTGAGAACGATACCTACCACGGCAGCCAGAGCCATACCCGAAAATTCCATCTCACCCAGTTCTATTACTGCACCGCCCAGTCCCAGAACCAGAATAACACTGACTATTATTAAATTACGGGAGCGTTTTAAATCAGAACCTGACTCGATCAAAGTTCTGATACCCACTGAAGCTATCATGCCGAAAAGCAGTATGGAAATTCCTCCTATAACGGGCTCTGGTATGGTTTGTATCAGCTCGCCAAATTTAGGCACCAGGGAGAGCATTATTGCAAAAACTGCTCCTATCCTCATCACTTTCGAATCAAAAACTTTGGTAAGAGCCAGAACTCCTGTGTTCTCTCCATAAGTCGTATTGGGAGGCCCCCCAAAGACTCCCGCCAGTATCGTCGCTACACCATCTCCGATCATAGTTTTATTCAAACCAGGATCAACTACCAGTTCTCTACCTTTACCTATTGTTTCACTTATCGCCAGTATATCTCCGACATGTTCTATTATAGATACAACTGCAACCGGAGCGATAATAGATATTGCGTTCATTTCAAAAGCAGGTACAGTGAATTGCGGAAGACCCACCCAGCCGGCCTCCATTACCGGGGTGAAATCAACTATACCTGCTGCCAGGGCTGCCAGATAACCGACTATAAGTCCGGTAATTACCGGAATTATTTTGAAAAATCCGCGTCCATAAACAGCCGAAATAGTAGCTCCAATTAAAGCTGCTGCAGCCACCCATACATTGCCTGAGGCCTGATCTATGGCAACATCAGCCAGGTAAAGTCCGATAACCATAATTATAGGCCCTGTAACTACAGGCGGAAAGACTCTGCGGATATTTTCCGGTCCCAGCTTATAAACAAGCCAGGCTACAATCGCATAAACTATACCTGTTACGATGATACCTCCCTGAGCCGCCGGAATCCCTCCCGCATTGGAAATGACCACGCTGATCGGAGCTATAAAGGCAAAAGACGAACCCAGATAAGCAGGCACTTTTTTATCTGTCAGATAATGAAAAACCAGAGTTCCCAGCCCGCTGGTAAATAAAGCCACTGAAACATGCAGGCCTGTTAAAATTGGAACCAGAATAGTTGCGCCAAACATGGCCAGGGTGTGCTGAAATCCTACAAAAATCTCCTGTGAAAATTTGAGTTTGTCCGCGTCTCTGATGGCCTCGCTCTCTTTATTGCTCATTGCAACTCCCCCTATAATTTTTTGAGTCAGTCAGAATAAATAATATAATTAAGTCCATCTCCAGAATATGTAATGCCTATGAGGCCTATGAGCGCGGTTATATCCTGCTCAGCAAACCGCGCATTAAGAAAACCCGGCCTGTTAAGCCGGGAAAAATTTAAATTTCAACTTCTTGATCATATTTTTTTAGAATTATGGAGTCCTCACCATCGACCTCTTCAACCATTACATCAACTACCTCTCTGCGGGATGTGGGGATGTTTTCTCCCACGAAATCGGGTTTGATCGGCAGTTCTCTATGACCTCTGTCAACCAGAACTGCCAGCTGAACATTTTGAGGGCGTCCCAGATCCATCAGCGCATCCAGAGCCGCCCTGACTGTTCTTCCAGTATAAATGACATCATCCACCAGAATTATCTTCTTATCGTTGATATTAAAAGGTATTTCAGTCTTATGGACGATAGGTTGAGGGGCTATTTGAGTTAAATCATCGCGATAAAGAGTAATATCCAGAGCTCCGTCGTCAACTTCTTCATCCTCTATCTCACGCAAATTATCAGCAATTCGATTTCCCAGCGGCACCCCGCGGGTTCTGATGCCAATCACGACTACATCATCCAGGCCTTTGTTTTTTTCGATGATCTCGTGTGAGATGCGGGTCAAAGCTCTTCTTATCTCCTCAGCATCATTCAATTTCTTTTTCTCCTGCAGTTCCAAGGGACACCCCTCCTATAGTCTTTTGCAGATCTAATAATCTCTGCCGCCCTAAATCTCCTGGCCAATATAACAGTTCAAATTACAAAAAGCCCTTCCACCGAAGACCGGCAGAAAGGCATGGTATAATCCTTCCATGGATTCCTTGCCGGCCTCGCTGGACCAGTTTAAAGGATAGAACAGGTATATTTGACTTTTGAGGTTATAAGCAGTATAGCAGAAATATTTAAGGCTGTCAATTGAAATATCTTCTCCAATATATACTGGTAAAATAATTACATGAAAAAAGTTCATTTTTATATTATCATGTTTTCTGGGTAAAACACTGCAGATAGGGGGGTTATAAAAAAAGATGGAAAAAGAAGAGCTGAAAAAGAACACCCTGGACGAACTGGAAGAACTACTAAATGAGAAGCAGGAAAAATATGAAGAGGTAGAAGAGGAGCGTAAATTCGTGCTCAAACAGACGGGCAGGCATATACCGGGCACCACTCGCGAAGAGTACAAAATTGAACTAAACCGCATTCAATCGCAGATAGAGAAAATCAAAGAGGTTATTGAAGAAAAAAACAATAATAATTAAAACACAACTGAATAAGGAGGGCTTTTACGTGCCTAAAGCAGATGAGCTGCTGGCGGAGCTGGAATCAGGTCACGAGAAACTTGACGAAGAAATACCCGGAGAAGTAAAAGACTTTCGCAATTTCGCCGAAAATGTACATAGTGAAGGAGCTTTGAGCGCCAAACAAAAATCCCTTATAGCCCTGGGGGCAGCGGCTGTAAAGCAGTGTAAGTATTGTATTGTTAAAAATCTTCAGGAGGCGATCGAGCGAGGAGCTACGAGAAGCGAAATAGCTGAGACGTGTTCTGTTATTATGCTTTTAAATGGTGGCCCGGGATCAGCTTACAGCGGCTTTATTATGGAAAAATTCGATGAACTCCAGCAATCTCAGAACTAGATGGCTTTAAAAACAGAATTCTCCCGTGACTCAGCCTGAAAAAAGGCTGAGACGGGAGCCTTAATCCGCCTGATTATTCGATGTCAATTGTGCGTCTTTCAGTTTCTACCGGCTCTTTTTTGGGCAGGCAGACAGTAAGAACTCCATTTTCAAATTCGGCGGTTATTTCCTCCTCCTCTATATTATCTATCTGGAAAGAACGCTGGAACCTTCCGGTTCTCCTCTCTCTTCTGATATAATCCTCTTCCTCTGCCTCTTTTTCAGCTTCCTGCTCAGCTCTTATGATGAGCACGTCATCCTGAAGTTCGATCTCTATATCATCTCTTCTCATACCGGGCAGTTCGGCTTCGATTACAAACTCATCATCTTTTTCTATTACATCAGTTTTGAAGCTGCTTCGGAACATATCCATGGTATCATTCAAGAATTCGTCCATAATCCTTTCAGCTGGACTGGAGCTTCGCCGACTTTTTCTGCTTCTGCTTCCAAAAGGAACGAGATCAAACATATCGAACACCTCCTTTTGATAATTTATATCCATTGCTTTTACCATCCCTGACCTTTCTTCACCTTTAATTATACCAGAAGGTCAGAGAATGTCAAGGCCGGAGATTGAATTCATAATATTTTTAATACTACTTTATCTTCTTGAGTCTCAGGCTGGCTGCCAGGGCTAAAATCAAAAATATCAGGATGATAATAAATCCCTGCCGATAACCCTGGAGAGTGTATAAGCGCGAATCTTCTATAAATTCTTTCTGCCAGGTAGCATCCAGCCTCCAGCCTATGAGGGTGTTAAATATTATTGTGCCCAGAAAAGGCGAAATATTCATCAGGCCGGTAGCGCTGCCTTTTAGCCGGGGAAACATTTTTTTGATATTGGCAAATGAAGTCATGGGAAAAACTCCTACTCCGCCCAGAATAAATAGAATAATCATCAGAATCAAGAAAGACGGATTTCCCTGTTCTATTATGACAATATATATCCAGGCAAGAATATTTATTATGACAGCAGTCCTGATCATCCTGACTCTGCTTTCCATTCGGTCTTCTACTCTTCCTAAAAAGGCTGATCCTATCAGCATGCCGACTGTTATAACCATAACCAGTGCCGCTGCAAAATTTCGGCTGAATTCATAAACGTGGGTGAGATAGGGAACCAGCCACATACCTGATAAACTCATAAAACTTCCCAGAATCACCATGGCTATAAAAAAGTACTGCCAGAATTGACTGCTTTTAATGATTTTTTTCATATCTATTATAATTCTTTTCAAACTTCTCTTTTCTTCTCCAACATCATATTCGGGCTCAAGCCCCAGCTGCCGGGGGTTATCTCGCACATAATACCAGATAAAGAAGGCCATGAGGGCAGAAATTCCGGCAAATAAAAAATATGAACTGCGCCAGTCCAGAAGGGATAAAAGCAGAGAAAAAGGAGCGGCTGCCAGCAGAGCTCCCAGATTGCCGATCAGAGAAGTCCAGCCCAGCATTTTTGTGTACTCTTCCGGAGGAAACCAGACAGAAATAGTTTTTATGGTGGAAATAAAAAACACTGCAGATCCTATTCCTATCAGCAATCTGCCTGCATATATGGTAAGAGCTCCCCGGGCAAGAGCAAAGATCAAGCTGCCCAGACCGATGGAAATCATACCACCAGTTGTTAACTTTCTGACTCCAAATTTGTCGGTGCCGATCCCCACCGGCACCTGTAAAATGCCATAGGCATAAAAATATAGTGATGACAGCATGCCCAGCTGAGTCGCTGTCAAATTCAAATCTCCGGCGAGAAGATTTGAGACAACCCCGATGGCATAGCGATGAAAAAATGCGATTAAAAACGAAAAACTCAGCAGAAAATAAATTATCCATCTGTATTTTTTGAGTTTTACTTCTGAGATAATACCAGCCTCCCGAAGACCGTTCAATTTGCCGCCAAAAATTTAATTTGAGTTTTCCATTTCACCAGAAATTTTGATAAGCAAACAGGCGTATGATAAAATTAGTATAAGCCTCTGCCAATAATTTGCGAGGAGCTGTTAAAGTATGGATATAAAAGAAAAGCTCAAAATATTGACCCAGTCAGCAAAATACGATGCCTCCTGTTCTTCTAGTGGCAGCTCCCGTAATAAAAATTCGGGAAAAGACAGGCTCGGCAGCGCACAAAGCAGCGGAATATGTCACAGCTGGTCGGAAGACGGCCGCTGCATATCTCTGCTCAAAATACTTTACACAAACCGCTGTATCTATGACTGCGTATATTGTGTGAATAGAAGCAGCAACGATCGTCCTCGAACTTCATTGACACCTGACGAGCTAGCAGAACTTACCATCAATTTTTACAAGCGCAATTACATTGAAGGATTATTCCTCAGTTCAGCTATCGAAAGAAGCCCCGATTATACCATGGCTCAAATCTGTCAGGCGGTTAAAATACTCAGAGAAGATTACAATTTTGGAGGGTATATTCATCTCAAAGCCATCCCCGGAGCTGACTATCGCCTGATAGAAAAAGCAGGTCTGCTTGCGGATAGAATCAGTCTGAATATTGAACTGCCTTCCCGCGAAAGCTTCAACCTGCTGGCCCCGGATAAGAACGAGGATGAAATTCTTTCTTCTATGAAAGATATCGGAAACGATATTGAAAAAAACCGGGAAGAGAGAAAAAAATACAGCAGCGCTCCCGGTTTCGTCCCGGCCGGCCAGAGCACCCAGCTTATCGTTGGAGCAACTGATGAACCTGATTTCGAAATCATCAGGCTATCCGAAAGTTTATATGACAATATGAATCTAAAAAGGGTTTATTACTCGGCCTATATGCCTGTCAGCCAGAATGAAAAGTTGAAAAAAATCGAAGAGCCTCCTCTTCTTCGCGAGCACAGGCTTTATCAGGCCGATTGGTTGATCCGACGCTATAATTTTTCCGCTGGCGAACTGCTGAACAAAGATAGCCCCAACCTCGACCACCGCATGGATCCTAAATGCAGCTGGGCCTTAAAAAACATCGATAAATTCCCTCTGGAAATAAACAAGGCTGAGTATGGTGAGCTAATTCGAGTTCCCGGCATCGGCCCCAAATCAGCCCGTCGCATAATTGCTGCTCGCCGTCAGGGAGCTGTGAGTTTTCAGCAGCTCAAAGATATAGGCCCGGTGATCAAAAGGGCAAAATATTTTATAACCTGCCGCGGTAAATATTATGCAGGCATCCCCTTCAAAAAAGAACTGATAGAAAAGAGATTGAAAGGAGCAGACAAAAGTAATTCTCCAGAACAACTCTCATTATTTGAAAAATGACGGCAGCCAGAATTAAATAATTGGAGGTGATTTTTCTGTACAATTATGTTTATGATGGTTCCTTTTCCGGGTTTTTAACCTGCCTTTATCGAGCATTTCACGGCGATAAAAAGCCCTCCAGAATTATCAGAAAAAAAGAATACCAACCCTCTCTCTTTGCGGAAGAGATCGAAATATCCTCCGACGAAGAGATAGCTGAAAGAGTCCAGCAGGGCATCAGAGAAAAGCTGCCCAAAAAATGCTACGATGAAATTTATCATGCTTATCTATCCGAACTGAAAAACATAGAACTATGTATTTATGATTATTTGCGTCTGGGTTTTATCCTGGAAGATAAGATCAGAGATAACTGGGAAGACGAAAGTGTAAAAAAAGTAAAAGAAGCTGCCGGCAAAGTGAGGAGTGAAGCACATAGATTTAAAGGGTTATTGAGATTTCGCGAGATTGATGATAACTCATTTTATGGCCCCTTTCGACCGGACTATAACATAACCGGCCTGATAGCCCCTCATTTTGCCGACAGATTGTCTACAGAAAGTGGGATTATACATGATCGGGACAGAGACATAGCTGCCGCCTTTTCACAGGGTAAATGGGAGCTTTTGGACAGCAGCAGCATACCAACTCCCGATCGAGATGATTATGCTGCCGGCGAAGAGAATTACCAGCAGCTTTGGCGGAGTTTTTTCGACGCTATAGCTATTGAAGAACGCAAAAACCCCGAACTCCAGCAGAGTCTGATGCCGAAAAAATACTGGGAGTTTCTGGTGGAAAAACAAACCTCTAGATTTCAAAAATAAATCTCAAAATTTAGTCAAGATTAAGCTGCTGAATTTTCATCCTGGTTAATTGTTATTGTGAATTCCTTTTCTGTTTCCGAGTAATCTATACTGACCTTCCTGGCCGCATCTGCATCTTTCTCCAGCAGCTTCAAGGCCATTTTATCCTTTATTTCGCTTTGAATTACTCTCTCAAGAGGGCGGGCGCCATATGCTGGGTCATATCCCAGCTCTGCCAGCATATCCCGGGCCCTCTCTGCTATTTGAAGTTCGAGCTCCTGCTCTTCTGCCACCTGTTCAGCCAGCTCATTTATTTTGATATCGACTATCTTACGGAGATGCTCTTTGGTGAGATTATGGAAGATGATTTTATCATCAATTCTATTGAGAAATTCAGGTCGGAACTGCTGTTTAAGAGCTTCATTGACTCTTTCTTCGATCTCCTCTTCGTCCTGGAGATCCTGAATATACTGCGAACCCACATTGGAAGTCATGATTATTATGGTATTGCGAAAATCAACCTCTTTCCCCTGGCTGTCAGTCAATATACCGTCGTCGAAAATTTGCAGCAGAATGTTGAATACATCAGGATGAGCTTTTTCAATCTCATCCAGCAGAATAACCGAGTAGGGCTGGCGCCTGACCTGTTCGGTAAGCTGACCCCCCTCATCGTAACCGACATAGCCGGGAGGAGAGCCTATAAGTTTGGCCACCGAATGTCTCTCCATATACTCGGACATGTCGAACCTGATCATATTTTTCTCATCGTCGAAAAGCTGGGCCGCCAGAGTTTTGGCCAGTTCAGTTTTGCCGACACCGGTAGGCCCCATGAACATGAATGTGCCCAGAGGACTCTCACGTGACTGCAGACCCGTCCGTGACCGTCTGATTGAATTGCTGACAGCACTTATAGCTTCATTCTGCCCTACAACTCTTCTGGAAATTTCTTCTTCCATTCTGATTAATTTTTCTTTTTCTGACTGCAGCAGTTTTTGCACGGGAATATCCGTCCAGGAGGCGACTATTTCGGCAATATCCTCTCGAGTAACCTCTTCTCTGATCATTTCGCGATTATCTGACTGTTCATCAATCTGTTGAGATATTTTTTCCAGTTCATCTTCCAGATCGTTTAATCTGCCGTAACGGAGCCGGGCAGCCTTTTCGTATTCAGCCTCTCTTTCAGCCTTTTCAGCTTCATGTTCAATTCTGTCTATCTCTTCTTTGAGCTCTTTTCTTTTCTCAACCAGCTCTTTTTCCTGATTCCAGTTTTCAAGGAGCGGATCTCTTTTTGCTTTCATCTCTTCAATCTCCTCATCCAGTTCAGCCAGCTCATCCTCGACCTCTTCGATATCCTCTTCATTTTTTAGCATCTCTCTCTCAGTTTCCAGGCGCCTGAGCCGCCGATTGAGTTCATCAATTTCCAGCGGCATCGAATCTATATCTATCTTTACCTTGGCGGCAGCTTCATCAACCAGATCAATTGCTTTGTCAGGTTGAAATCTCTCTGTTAGATAACGGTCAGAGAGTTTGGCCGCTGCTTCCAGAGCACTGTCTTTGATCCTGACTCCATGATGGATCTCATATTTTTCTTTGAGACCTCTCAGAATAGAAATAGTGTCTTCAATGGATGGTTCTGAAATTTTTACAGGCTGCAGCCTTCTCTCCAGAGCGGCATCCTGTTCAATATGCTCGCGGTACTCGTCCAGAGTGGTGGCGCCTACACACTGTATTTCTCCCCGGGCCAAAGCCGGTTTCATGAGATTGGAAGCATCGACAGCTCCTTCGCTGGCCCCCGCTCCCACGATAGTGTGAATTTCATCTATAAAGACTATTATTTTACCCCGGGCAGATTTTATCTCCTTTAAGACCGATTTCAACCGATCTTCAAATTCACCGCGATATTTCGCTCCAGCTATCAGAGAACCCATGTCGAGCTGAATGATCTTTTTGTTTTTCAGCACCTCAGGCACATCACCCGTGACTATGCGCTGAGCCAGACCTTCAGCTATAGCTGTTTTCCCGACACCTGGCTCCCCAATCAATACGGGATTATTTTTACGCCGTCTGGAAAGCACCTGCATCACTCTTCTGATTCTTTCATCCCGACCTATTACCGGATCAAGATCGCCTGCTCGGGCCATTTCGGTCAGATCGATGGTGTATTGATCTAGAACCTGGTATTGATCTTCAGCGCCAGGACTATCAGCGCTGGCTCCAGCTCTGAGCTCTTCTATTGTCTCTAAAATATCCTGTCGAGAAATATTTCTGCTGGCAAACATTTCAGCAACCTGATTATCTGTTCCGACCAGGCCCAGCAGCAGATGTTCGGAGGAGATATAATCATCCTCTAGCTGCTGAGATTCCTGCCTGGCCTGATGCATAACCTGATTCATCTCTCCCGACATATAGACCCTGCCGCTGCTGTCATCATAAACCCGGGGCAGGCTGGATATTAAATCCTCACATCCTTTGCGCAGCTCCTCATGATCTACCTGCAGTTCTTTCAGGATCGGTTCAATCACTCCGTCTCTCTCCTGAAGCATGGCTTTGAAAAGATGAGCAGAATGAATCTCCTGGTTGTTATTATTCATGGCCACCTGCTGAGCTTCCGAAAGCAGCTGCTGGGCTCTATGGGTGAAGTCTTCCATTTTCATAATGCTATCACCTCGCAGCAGAAACTATATGGATTTTTTAACGATTTTCCTCACCTCCAATTTTACAATAAAGGTCAAAGAAAGTCAAACCATATTTTCCTCTGCTTTTTTCAGGAGTAAACTGGTGGTATATTCTCCTATTACAGCAATATCCTCCGTATGCAGCTTGATGATTATGGACGAATCGAAAACCAGATTGGCGCCACCTGTAACTTCTTCATCTCCCTGCCAGAGCAGATAAATAATGGGGACACGGGGAAGCGGAAAAAGTTCAAAGCTGAGATCTGCTCTATCCGTGAATTCTGCTCCGAGCTCATCAGCAGCTTTTTTTAGAGCTGAAGGATCCTTTCCCATAATTTCTTCCAGAGGTTTTATGGCCTGCCTGTGAAAGGGGCCGGCATAAGGGGCTCCATCAGGCAGCTCTTTCATCGTCATCAGTTTGCCGCTGGGGGGACAGTCATTGCCATTGAGCAGATAGTGCAGGAATATTATCTCCATACCGCGATTTACAGGGATTTCAGCCCGGGAATCATCGATATCACCGCCGGGATAGTAAACCGAGTAGGGCTGATTAAAAGAATTAATGGTAAATCTCTGCTTATTTTTTTCGTATTCCAGACCTGTTCTTTCTGCTATTTCTTCAGGTTCGCTGTTTGCAAACTCTTTTTTGGCCCTCTGCAGAGCCGGTTTATAACTTTCATCTTCCCCTTCATTATAAATTAACATTTTGATCCCCTCATAAATTAATTCCTCCCTTGAAATTTATTCACTGTCATTTGATAATTCTACGCCTGATGAAGTTTCTCCTCCTGCAGCAGATCGTGGCCATTTTTGAAAATTGTTCATAAGAAGAATTTTGTTTCTTGAATTTTAAAGCTGATTGGTATATAATAACACTTAGGATTTATTTAAACTTATTATTGGTTCTTTTAATTAATTACCATTAATTCCCTAAAGGGGGTAGACATTTTGAATTCAACAGTCCTAATTCTGGTCGCTCTTGCTAGCTTTTTGGTGGCCTACATGACCTATGCAAAAAGACTCGCCCGTAAATGGGGCGTGGACAACGACAGGCTGACCCCGGCTCATCAAAAGCAAGATGGTATCGATTACGTTCCCGCCAAAAAACCAATTCTGCTGGGACATCACTTCGCCTCGATAGCAGGGGCAGCTCCAATCATAGGTCCGGTAACCGCCTCCGAATTTGGCTGGCTGCCGGTATTTGCCTGGATAATTCTGGGCAGCATATTTATAGGGGCAGTACATGATATGGGCTCAATTTTCAGTTCTGTCCGCCATGGAGGCCGCTCCATTGCCCAGGTGATAGATGCTAATGTCGGTCGTTCCGGCAAGCAGCTTTTCAGTATCTTTGCCTGGCTTACTCTGGTACTGGTAATAGCAGCATTTATGAACGTAACTGCCGGTGCCTTTGTCAGCACACCGGAAGCCGCTACAGCTTCAATACTATTTATAGCTCTGGCCGTGGGTTTCGGACTGGTCAGAAAGAGAAGCAACCTTTCTCTTCCTGCTCTATCAGTGATAGGTGTTGGACTGCTATTATTCTGTATATATATAGGCGTAAACTTCCCTATCAGCCTGGGGGCAAACGCCTGGATGTGGATCTTCGTAGTTTACATTTTCATAGCTTCTGTAACTCCTGTCTGGGTGCTGCTGCAGCCTCGTGATTATCTAAACTCCTTTCTGCTCTACGGCATTCTCATCGGATCTTTCATAGGTATTTTACTCGGCAGACCTACTCTGGAAATTTCCAGCTACACATCCTTCCAGACAGAGCTCGGTTTTATGTTCCCCATTCTTTTCGTGACGGTGGCCTGCGGCGCAATTTCTGGCTTTCACTCGCTCGTATCTTCCGGGACTACTGCTAAACAGTTAAATAAAGAAAGCGACACCAAGATGATCGGCTTTGGATCGATGCTTATTGAAGGTTTTCTGGCAGTTATAGCTTTAATAGCAGCGGCAATCATAACCGGTGGGCAGGCCTCCGAGCTTCTGGCAGAAGGCGGTCCGGTCCTGTTATTTGCCCACGGTGTAGGCGGGTTTTTAAATAATTTCGGTATTCCCACCGAAATAGGAATAATCTTCGGCTCTCTGACAGTGGCTGCTTTCGCCATGACCACCCTGGATACGGCCACCAGACTGGCGCGATTTATTTTTCAGGAATATTTCGTGCCCGAAGAAGATGAAGTGGCTGGACAAAAAACCGGCCTGCTGGGCAATATGTACTTCGCGACTTTCGTAACAGTGCTCTTTGCCGCAGCTCTTGGTCTTTCAGGCGCCTGGGATGCCATCTGGCCTATATTCGGCTCGGCCAATCAGCTTCTGGCAGCTCTGGCTCTGCTTTCACTGGCTGTCTGGCTTGCAGGACGGGGTATTAAAAACACCCACGTTATTATACCGATGATCTTCATGTTTGCAGTTACTCTGACAGCCCTGGTGTTTGTAGCCCGCGATAATTTTCTGGATGCTAATTACATCCTGGGAATCATGGCAGTTATACTGTTTGTTCTGGCTATAGTTCTGGCCAAGATGGCCATGGGGCTTTTAAGTCCTGGAACCGAGAAAGCGGAAGATAAAACCTGATTTATCTCTGGTTTTTTGCCGGACTTAAATTTTTCTGGGTGAATAAAGAATGGGCCAGCCGTCAAAAGCTGGCCCTGCTTTTTTTGCTGATATTTGCTGGTCTAATCAATTACTCGAAAATTTTAAATCCTGCTTATCCTGTCGGGTTTCCGTCCTCCTCCTGATCAAAATTCCAGTTCCTGGAATTTTTCAGGCCAATTGCGATTGCTGGCAGAGCAACCAGAAATAATCCTACATATCCCAGATAACCGTAACCAACCTGAATCAGGGGCAGCAGTCCGGCCAGAGCTATTATCCAGGTTAAAATCACATATATTCCAGCACTAAAAATCATCTTCCGCCTTTCAATTTCGGCCGTCTCACTTACCCAGAAGGCGACAATTCTTTTGGCCCCTCCGTAGACAAGATTAACGCCGGTGGTAAATACTCCCAGCAAAATCAATAGTGATACAACCCAGGGGGCAAAACTTCCGCCTATTCCCTCAGCTGCTACGTATATTGAGGGAACTTCGACCGGCAGTATATCAGGATAATGAGTCATAATCCCCAGGCTCGTCAAAGTTATTATCAATCCATTGCCAAGAAAAGCTAGAATGGCCACCAGCCGGGCATCTTTTCTGCTTTTTATAGGTTGGGCTACCGCAACATATCCACCCACACACAGGATTTGAAACCCCAGATAAAGCAGCATACTCCAGGCGGCCGGGAAAAAACCGGTATCGGTGGTTCCCTCTCCCACCACTGTCATTATTTCTTCGAAATCAACTGCCACATTGGTGCCGTAAATAACTACCAGACCTGTTATGACAATTACCGCAATTAGGGAAGAAGCACCTCGTATTGCCTCAGCCCCCTTGATAGTCAGGAGAAAAATCGCTATTGCAATCAATATAGTATTTAAGATATAGGGAGTGCCCAGCATGTCTTTGACGGTCGCACCTCCAGTGGCAAAAGCCACCGAAGTCGCCACCAGAAGAAGTATTACATAGGAAATTTCAAATAAGGGCACAGCTGCCTTCTGCCAGGGCTTGTAAAAACCTCTGGCCCAGCTTCCATATTCGAAAGTGCGCGAGGCCCCGGCGTACATCCAAACATAATACATAACCCAGGCCTGCAGCGCCATGGCAATTACAGGCATAAATACAGCATACCAGCCGTGATTGGCATAAAAATCAATGATCTGTCGGCCGGAGGCAAATCCCCCCCCGAAGTGAGTGGTGAGCCAGACCGAGGCTACCCCAAAAATTTCTGAAAACCGCTTAAAAGACATTTCGCATACCTCCAATACTTTTTATGG
>CAYTDP010000025.1:0-28813 GCA_964436625.1 uncultured Halanaerobiaceae bacterium
ATTATCATGATAGTGATCTTATACGATATCTATCAACTGATAACAAGAAGAACCTATTTTCAAGGAGGCAGAAAAATGTCAGATGTAGAGCTTATAAATATAGGCTTTGGTAATATAGTTGCCGGCAACAGGGTAATATCCGTGGTAAGCCCCGAATCTGCCCCTATCAAAAGATTGATACAGGAGGCCAGGGAACGGGGAATGCTTATCGATGCCACCTATGGACGCAGGACCAGAGCGGTGATAATAACTGACAGTGATCATATTGTGCTTTCTGCCATTCAGCCGGAGACTGTTTCTCAGCGTCTGGAGGATAAAGACGAAGAGGAATAAGAATTTTTGCAGCGGGGAGTGAGTTTAAAATTGAGTAGAGGTATTTTATTCGTTTTTTCGGGCCCTTCCGGGGTGGGTAAAGGGACTGTTTTGGATAGATTGTTCGAAAAATATGATGGTGTAGAGTACTCTATTTCCATGACTACAAGACCCCCGAGAGATCATGAAGAAGACGGTGAGGATTATTACTTTGTAGAAGAAGATGAATTCGAACGCATAAAAGCAGAAGAAGGCTTTATTGAGTGGGCAGAAGTTCACGGCTACCTTTATGGAACTCCCAAAAAATTTGTAAAAGAGGCTCTCGAAGAAGGGAAAGATGTAATACTGGAAATTGATATTCAGGGGGCCAGACAGGTCAGAAAAATTTTTCCCGAAGCAGTCTTCATTTTTTTGGAGCCTCCTTCTTTTTCTGCCCTGGAAAAGAGGCTGGCCAGCCGTGATTCGGAGGACAACGAAATGCGGAAATTAAGACTTGAAAATGCCCGGGAGGAGATCGAAGAAGCTTCCCGGTATGATTACAGAGTGGTTAATGACGAGATCGATGAAACCGCAGAAAGATTGATCGACATCTTTGAAAAAGAAAAAAACAGGAGGTAATAGGATGGTTAACAGGCCAACTTACAGTGAACTCATCAAAAATGTAGAAAACCCCTTTGAACTTGTAATTATGGCCTCCAAAAGAGCTCGTAACTTGAACAATGGCGGCAGAGATCTCAAAGAAAATTATCAGAGCAGCAAGGTTGTCTCTAAGAGCCTGGAGGAGATAGCCGAAGGTAAGATCGAAATAAAAGACGGAGATATAAATACCGAGCAGGATTGACAGATCGAAAGGAGTGTTTACATGCCCCCCCGGATACTTTTGGGTATTACCGGCGGTATAGCCGCCTATAAGAGCGCCTCGCTGGCCAGCAGCCTCACCAAATGTGGTTATGATGTGATGACGGTGATGACGGAAGCAGCCTGTGAATTCATAACTCCCACGACTCTCAAGTCTCTGACAGGTAATCCCGTCAAGAAGAATATATTTTCCCCACCTGCTGACAGCACCATAAACCATATTGAGCTGGCTGAAGGGATCGATTTAGGGATTGTCGCTCCCGCTTCTGCCGATTTTTTGGCTCGCCTGGCTTCCGGTCAGGGCGATGATCTGCTCAGCACCACAATGCTGGCTTTAAATTCACCGGTAATACTGGCGCCGACCATGAATGTAAATATGTATGAAAAAGAGGCAGTTCAGGGTAATATAGATATTCTTGCTGACAGGGGTTACCAAATAGCAGTTCCCGAGAGCGGTCGGCTGGCCTGCGGTACAGAGGGAAAAGGAAGAATGCCGGAACCTGAGGATCTGGTCAGGTCTATCAAAAAAGAACTGGTTCCCGGTGACCTTGCAGGTTATAAATTTTTAATTACTGCCGGCCCCACCAGAGAACCCATCGATGAAGTAAGATTTTTGAGCAACCATTCCTCCGGTAGGATGGGTTATAAAGCTGCCGAAAGAGCTATTTATCGCGGGGCGGAAGTCGCCCTCGTTTCTGGTCCAACAGATCTGGAAGCGCCGGCAGGATGCTCGGACTATGCTGTTGAGAAGGCTGAAGAGATGCACGAAATTTGCCGTCAGGTTTTCCCGGATATGGACGCCGCAATTCTGGCCGCGGCGGTTGCGGATTTTAAACCGGCTAATTTTATTTCGGGAAAAATCAAAAAAAATGACCGGGCAGGTCTGGAATTAAGCCTCGAGCCGAATCCAGACATATTGAATTCCCTGAAGAAAATGAAAAAGTCCGACCAGAAAATCATCGGTTTTGCTGCTGAAGCGGAAAATATTCTCATCCGGGGCCGGAATAAATATGAAAATAAGGCACCTGATATTCTGTTTGTCAATGATATTTCGGCTGAAAACACAGGCTTTAAATCGGAAAATAACGAGGGTTATCTGATCGGACAAAATTTTGAAGAGAAAATTACCGAACGCAGCAAGGACATGATAGCTGATATTTTGCTGGACAGGATAAAAGAATCATTTTAATTTTAGGAGGAGATGCTGTGGACCCGGTCGCCTTTGAGCTTCGCGGATTGAGTATCAGATGGTATGGAATATTTGTAACTTCAGGAATATTGATGGGTCTTTTTTATGTTTTGTGGCAGGGCAAAAAATGGTCCTATGATTCTGAAGATATCATTGATTTTCTGTTATTTGGACTCCCGATTACTCTGATAGGTACCAGGCTTTATTATGTCGTTTTCAACTGGAGATATTATAGTAATGATCTCCGCAGGGTAATCGATATTACCAGCGGCGGCCTTGCCATTCACGGCGCTATCATCACTGGCATTTTGTACACATTTATATTTGTCAGACGAAGGGATTTTGATTTTCTGGAATTTGCAGATCTTCTTACTCCGGCATTTTTGCTGGGGCTGGCTGTCGGCCGCTGGGGCAACTTTGCCAATCAGGAAGCTCACGGGGGCGAAGTGAGTCAGGAATTTATGGAGTTTTTTCCCGCCTTTATCCGGGAGGGGATGTATATAGAGGGTAGTTATTATCATCCCGCTTTTTTTTATGAATTTATCTGGAATATTTTTATCTTTATCCTGCTCGTTATCTACACCCGGTCTCGATTTTACAGCCGGGGAAAAGTTCTGGCCCTGGGACTGGGACTTTATTCGCTGGGGCGCTTTTTCATTGAGGATATCAGGGTGGACAGCCTATACCTGGCTGGTATACAGATAGCCAGACCTGTAAGTGGTGTCATCATGGCTTTATGTCTGGCTTTTTTAATCAGAGAGGGAAAGGAAGATATCGATGAAAAGCAATTATAAATTCACCTCTGAATCTGTTACTGAAGGTCATCCCGATAAGGTGGCAGACCAGATATCTGATGCGGTATTGGATGAGATCATTGAAAAAGATCCCGGGGCCAGGGTGGCCTGCGAGACCTTCACCACCACCGGACTGGTTCTGGTCTCTGGAGAAATCTCGACTGACTGTTATGTGGATATCTCCGATACCGCCAGAAAAACCATCGTCGACATAGGTTATAACCGGGCCAAATTTGGATTTGATGGCGAGACCTGTGCCGTTATGACTGCGATAGATGAACAATCCTCCGATATAGCAAGGGGAGTTGATAAAGCTCAAAAAAACAGTTCTTCCGGGAAAAAACGGGAACTGGGAGCCGGAGACCAGGGGCTGATGTTTGGTTATGCCTGTTCTGAAACTCCGGAACTGATGCCTCTGCCCATAGTTTTATCACACAGACTGGCCCGCAGGCTGGCCGGGGTTAGAAAACAGAAAATACTCGATTATCTGCGGCCTGATGGCAAAACTCAGGTCACGGTTGAATACAGGGACGGACGCCCCTTCCGGGTCGACAAGGTGGTCGTATCGGCTCAGCATCATCCCGATATAACGATGAAGCAGCTTGAGAATGATATAATAAGTCATGTGATCAAACCCGTGGTGTCAGAAGATATGCTCGATGAAGATACCGAATACTTTATTAATCCTACCGGCAGGTTTGTCATAGGCGGTCCTCACGGCGATGCCGGTCTGACCGGAAGAAAAATCATTGTGGATACTTATGGCGGCCGTTCCCGGCATGGCGGGGGCTGTTTTTCCGGGAAGGATCCGACCAAAGTTGATAGATCGGCTTCTTATGCCGCGCGCTATGTGGCCAAAAATATTGTGGCTGCAGGGCTGGCTGAGGAGTGTGAAGTACAATTATCCTATGCGATTGGAGTCGCCCGGCCGCTTTCAATAGCTGTAAATACCGGCGGCAGCGGCAGTATTTCGGAAAAGGATTTTGTTCATCTCATCAGAGAAAATTTTGATCTAACACCGAAAGGGATCATCGAGGATTTGAAATTGAGAAATCCTGTGTATCTACAGACCGCTTCCTACGGCCATTTTGGACGTCCGGATCTGGATCTGAGCTGGGAGAAAACTGACAGGGCCGATATGCTGAAGGATAAGGCCGGAAGGCTGTAAAGATATAAAAAATAATAGTTCTTATCCAGAACCGCAGTAAAATTTCCATGTATACTGGATTATCAGAGCAGCTTATAACTTCAAATAATAAGCAGTCTGAATATGACTAAACTATATCCAACCAATTGATATTAAATTAAGAAGATCGAATAAATTTAGCTTTTTTAAAAGCAAGTTTTAGGGTGTTATAGATAATGCATATCAGGGAAGAGTTCAGCAGAGAAAATTTGATCAAAGGTGTAAGGCTGGCCATGAGTATAAGTCTGGGTATCTCGGCTGCCCTCATCTTTTTTACGATTGATCTGGAAGCGCTGGAACAGATCTTCAATTATGTGGATTATAACACGATAATTATACTCCTGGTTTTGACAGTTCTCAACTGGCTTGCTGCTTCCTTAACCCTTAAAATACTGGCTCTCGCTGTGGAAGAAAAGCTCAGCATCTGGGCCGGTCTTAAAGTGTATCTCGCCGGCGCCTTTGCTTCCCGGGTGACTCCTTTTGCTACCGGGGGAGGCCCCTTCAGAGTATATTTTCTGACCAAGAATGGGGTTGATGTTGCCAAGGCTTCTTCGATAGTAATAGTCCAATTTGTATACAGAATGATGCTTTTAGGCATCATGTCAATTTTTTTCTTTGCTTTTTTTCGCGGATATATATCCAGCGGTTTGATTCCGTTTTATATTTTTATTCTGGTTATATTATTCGGAGCTTCAATATCGGTGGGAATAGTTCTCTTTTCTTTTGTGCCCAACGTAGCTGAAAATATTTTTAACAAGGTTCTTCATATACCAGTGATAAACAGCATTTTCCGGAGAAGTATCAGGGCCAAACGATACCTGGTGAGAGCAAAATACGGGATGAGAAGATTTCGCAACTCCCTGAGAGTTTTGAGTGATAGACCTCTGCATTTGATTCTGGCTCTTATTTCGGCTTTTATGTTCTGGAGTTTGTTATTTTTTATAATCCCCGTTATGCTGTCGGGCATGGGATTGGAAGCCAATTTTATGAGAGCTTACATCATGCAGACTCTTATATATCTGGTTCTGCCTTTTTTGCCTACACCTGGGGCCAGTGGAATTGCTGAACTCGGGGTTGCGTCTTTGTTTGCGGCATTTATTCCCGGCAATTATGTTGGGATTGTGGTCTTCGGCTGGAGGTTCTTTACTTTTTATATTCTGCTTTTACCGGGGGGGCTGCTCTGTATGAGGGAGATAAACAAAGGTGAGAAAATTGTCGGATAAATTCCTCGAGGTAACTGTAGATGTTCCCATAACCGGGAGCGGCGAACTGACCTATATGCCCGGAAAAAACAGGAGTTCGGATGATTTTTCCCTGGGGCAGCAGATTACCGTGCCGCTGGGCAGCAGGAAAGTTATCGGATATGTAACAGGCTTTACACAGAATCCGGATATAGACCACAAAAAAATCAAACCGGCCGGCGATATAATCAATGAAAAGCCCTGCTTTTCTGCCGGGCTCATAAAATCATTGAAAAGACTTGCATCGTATTATCACACTTCCCTGCAGGGTTTCATTCGCGCTGCTCTGCCCGCCAGAGTCAGGGCCGGGAAGATGTCAGGTACCTCAAGAATTCATTATAAAGTCCCGGAGAAAAAGAACCTCGAAGCCACAATAGAAAAGCTTAAAAAAAGAGCGCCGGCCCAGTCCAGAGTTCTTGAATTTCTTTTAAACAGGGAAGAAGAGGTGATGGCAGCTGCAGATATCATTGATCTGGCTGAAGTTACCCGCTCTGTCCTGTATGGACTGGAAGAGAAAAATTTGCTCGAGCGCTGTGAGATTACTGTAAAAAAAAGCCCGGAGTATGTCGTGAAATCGTCCAAAGATCGGCCCGAAAATGAGAATTTAATTCTCAACGATGAACAGGCTCAGGCTCTAAACAGAATGATACCGGCCGTAGAAAAAGAAAAATCGGAAGTTATGCTTCTGCACGGAGTGACCGGCAGCGGAAAAACTGAGCTTTACCTGCGGTTAACAGAGGCCTGTCTTGAGCACAAGAGGCAGGCGATAATTCTGGTTCCTGAAATTTCTCTAACTCCTTATCTGGTCGATTTTTTCTATAGGAAATTTCCCGGCCGGATAGCAGTTATGCACAGCAGACTCTCTCCCGCTGAGAGAAGGGATGAATGGTTCAGAATCCGCACAGGAGAAGCCAGCATCGTCATAGGAGCCCGCTCTGCTGTCTTTGCTCCCCTGCAAAACCCCGGTCTGATTGTAATTGATGAGGAGCATGAAAATACTTATAAACAGGAAACTTCTCCCTATTATCATGCTCGAGGGGCAGCAGTGATCAGAGGACAGGTGGAAAACTTTCCTGTGGTTATGGGCTCTGCTACGCCTTCGCTGGAGAGTTATCATTTTGCTTCCCGGGGAGATTATGTTTATTTGAGCCTGGATGAAAGAGCCGGCGGAGGCAGAATGCCGGACATCGAGATAGCTGACATGCGTCAGGAGATGTTTGAGGGGAACTCAGGCGTTTTCAGCAAAAAGATTAGAAAGGCCCTGGAAAAACGTCTGAATGAAAACGAGCAGTCTCTGATATTTTTGAACAGAAGAGGTTTTGCCAATTTTATTCTCTGTCAAAACTGCGGAGAAGCACTGGAATGTCAACACTGTGACATCACACTCACCTATCACAGAACTTCGGATCAGCTCAAATGCCATTACTGTGATTTTAGCAGTGAGATACCTGAATATTGCCCCGAATGTGAGAGCGATCTCCTGAAGGAATTTGGTACTGGCACTGAGAAGCTGGAAACAAGGCTGGAAGAGTTATATCCCGATGCTGAGATAGCCAGAATGGATCAGGATACAACCCGGAGCAAAGATTCCTACAAAAAGCTTTTAAGCAGAATTGACCGCGGTGAACTCGATATAATAGTTGGCACTCAGATGATAGCTAAAGGCCATGATTTTCATAATATAACTCTTGTTGGCGTGATGGGAGCTGACACAGTTTTAAATTTGCCCGACTTTCGTTCCTCGGAAAGAGCTTTTCAATTATTGACTCAGGTTGCCGGAAGAGCAGGGAGGGGGGAGAAAAAGGGCCGGGTTATAATCCAGAGTTTTGATCCCGAGCATTACGTTCTGGAAAATGTTGTGGCCGGTAAAGACCATAATTTTTACGATCAGGAGATAAATTTGAGAAGAAAATTGAATTATCCTCCCCTCTCCCGGCTGGTCAGGATCATAATCAAGGGGGAGAATCACGATTCGGTCGCCTCATTTGCCTCTGAACTGGAAGATTTCATAGCTTCAAAACCCCGCGAAAGCATGACGTACAGGGGGCCGGCACCGGCACCTTTGACGAGAATAAATAATAATTATCGATGGCATATTTTGATATTTTTTGAAAATGTAAATTCGCGCCTCAACTATATTCCTGATCTTAAAAAATTTATAAAGTCGGAGGAACCCGAAGAAATAAACAGCGCAGTTGATGTAGATCCCCTATCAATGTTATAATACAACTCAAATTGGGCTGTTTATTTTGCAGTTTTAGCAAAGGATTTTCATCTGGATAGAAAATTTGTATTTCTGGAGGTGAAGAGATTGGCCGTTTTACCCCTTAAAACAATAGGAGATCCGATCCTGAGATCGGAAGCTAAGGAAGTTGAAAATGTCAATGAGAGAACCAGAGAAATAATAAAAAACATGAAGGATACACTTCATGAAAACGAGGGGCTGGGGCTGGCTGCCAATCAGGTCGGGATCTTACAGCAGATTGCCGTAATTTCGATTGAAGACGAAGAGATCGTTCTTATAAATCCTGAAATTGTGGAAAAAGAGGGCAGGAAATTGATGGAGGAAGGCTGTTTGAGTGTGCCGGGAAGACAGGGAGCGGTGCCCAGAGCCGAAGAAATAACGGTGGAATACTGGAATGAAGAAGAAGATCAGCAGAGCAGGAAGTTTTCTGATCTTGCCGCCAGAGTTATACAGCATGAGATTGACCACCTCAAGGGAGAACTTTTTGTGGATAAGGTTGTCGATATTTCTTCTGTGGCTCCGGAAAAAGAGCCAGAAAGTCTGGAATGATTTAACATGGATATAATCTTTATGGGGAGTCCTGAGTTTGCCCTGCCCTCGTTGAAAAGACTGGCTTCAGACGAAAAAATAAATGTTGATCTTGTGGTAACCCAGCCTCCCCGCAAAACAGGGCGCGGCCAGAAAAAAACGGTAACACCTGTGGAAAAAAAATCCGCGAAGCTGAATCTGGAAGTTATGAGTTTTCAGGATGTAAATTGGCCAGAAGCCCTAGAAGTTTTGAGCTCCCGCAATCCTGATTTTTTTGTCGTGGTGGCTTTTGGTCAGATTCTAAAGCGGAAGGCTTTAAACATTCCTTCAGCAGCTCCGGTCAACCTTCATGCTTCACTTTTACCCAGGTACAGAGGATCCAGTCCTATACAGCATGCCATCATAAACGGTGATAAATATAGCGGGGTTACCACCCTGATTATGGATGAAGATATAGATACCGGTGACGTACTGCTGAAAAGAAAAGTGCCTATCGACAGTGAGGATACGGCCGGCAGCCTTCATGATCGTCTGGCAGAAGAAGGTGCAGATCTGCTGTGCGATACTCTCAAAAGTTATTATCAGGGAGAAATTGAACCTTCTCCGCAAAACGAGAGCAGGGCCAGCTATACTCCCAAACTGACCAGAGAAGACGGCAGACTAAATTTCGAAAAAAGCGCAGAAGAACTTGTCGATTTTATCAGAGGGATGAATCCCTGGCCCGGCGCCTATACCACCTTTCGGAACAAAAGATTAAAAGTATGGAAAGCAAAAACAGCACCCGACTCAAAATCTTTTGATGACTCCGGCAGACCGGGGGCAGTTATCAGGGCCGGCAGTAACGATAAACTGCAGGTGGCCGCCGGCAGGGGTGTTCTTCAGATTTTAAGTCTGCAGCCCGAGGGAGGACAGCGCATGCAGGCTGAAGATTTTATCAATGGTTATCAACCCGAGCCAGGTGAACTGCTGGGCGGTTAGATTTTGCTGGGGAGGGAATGAGACGAGATGGCTTTCTGGTTATTATTTCTTTTATTGATCTTCTTTTTTCCTGTGCTGATAGGGCCTTTTCTTTTGTTTTTTTTATTTCTGCTTTTATTGATACCATTGAAGTTTACTTTGACCTCTTTGACAAGCTTATTCTCCGTTCCCGGAGAACTCTACAGAATAGCCAAAAAACCAGCTTTGAGAAAAAATCATGCTCTGGAGCACGCAACCATTAATGTTCTGGAAGAGTTATTTCCCTATGAAGGACTGTCTGGCTATGCTGAGGAAGATGGTTTCTATATACTGGGAGTAGAGGATATTTCCAGGGTTGAAAAAGCCGCCCGGGAAGGCCTGGAGCGTCTGAGCAGGGGGGAGAAAGAGCTGGTTATACATGACCGCTGCGGAACAACTATAACCGCTGCCAACCTGGCTTCGGCTGTGATATTTTTGATTATATTATTCACAACAGGTTTTTTCTCCATCTGGACGATGCTTTTGGCCATGGGACTGGCCAATCTGGTTGGGCCCTTTCTGGGGCGTTTTCTGCAGACATATGTCACTACTTCTCATCAGGTCGAGTCGGTTGAAATAGTATCCGCCCGTTATGAAATACCTCGCTCCGGACTTCTTCAGGGGGGAGGAGGCAAGGTTTTTGTGGAAACCAGAGAAGTTCCCTTTATAGAATCGAGATAAAGCTGCTCCTGGTTTCATTTTTAGCTTCATGAGGAGGATCATCATTCTATGAAAGAGATTATGAGTTTTACCCCTGCCGATCTTGCCGAGAAATGTGAGCGGGAAGGGTTTCAATCATTTAGGGCGGAACAGATTTATAACTGGCTTTACTGCAACCTTGTTAAAGATCCGGAAAAGATGAAAAACCTGCCTGCAGACCTCCAGTCTATGCTCATAAATCGTTACAGATTTGAGCTTCTGTCGCGTCAGGATTTATCAAGAGCTGAAGATAACACCATAAAGTTTCTCTGGCAGACAGATGACAGCGAATACGTCGAAGGAGTTCTGATTCCCGGCGCGGAAACGGGCAGATATACCGCCTGTGTTTCGGTTCAGCTCGGCTGCAATATTGGATGCGCATTCTGCGCTTCGGGACTTTCCGGCAAAGCCAGGGATCTTAAATCGGCAGAAATTGTAGAGCAGATCTGGCGTATGAAGAAGTTTGCCCGGGAAGAGGGCAGCCGCATGAGCAATGTTGTCTTTATGGGCATGGGTGAACCCTTTTTAAACTATGAAAATGTATGCAAAACTCTGGAGATTATCAAAGATGAGAAAGGCTTCAATATCGGCAGCAGGCGGATTACCGTTTCCACAGCCGGTGTAGTGCCGCGAATTGTCGAATTTGCCCGCAGCTTCCCTCAGATCGTGCTGGCTGTTTCACTGCATGCAGCTGATGATGAACTGCGTTCCCGACTGGTTCCCCTCAACAAAAAATACTCTCTGGCCGAGCTTCATTCTGCGCTAGGGGAATATCAGAATATCACCGGGCGGAGGATCACTTTCGAGTATGTGCTGTTCGATGGCATCAATGATCGCCGTCAGGATGCTGAAAATCTGGCTGATTATCTCCGCGATCTTAAATGTCATATCAATTTGATTCCAGCAAATGACGTGAGTGAACTCGAATTTAAGCCTTCCGGAAGGAAAAAAATAAGAGAATTTAAACACTGGCTGGAAGCTATGAATCTACCGGTTACTATCAGAAAAAGCAGAGGCGAGAACGAAAAAGCCGCCTGCGGTCAACTGCGCAGGGATAGAGGTGGTTTTTGATGATTGAAGTCTGTGGCGGTACCGATAAAGGTCTGATGCGTGCTAAAAATGAAGATGATTATCTTGTGCAGACCGATCCCCTGCCCGTTCTGGCTGTTGCAGATGGTATGGGGGGACATCAGGCAGGGGATGTGGCCAGCGAGACTGTCATAGAGACGATAAATAATTTTGAGCTATCAGTGTGCGATATTTCTCCGGAACATATGAAAAATTTGGTGGAACGGGCAAACCGTGAAGTTTTAAAAAAAGCCGAGGAAAATCCGCAGTACAGCGGCATGGGTACCACTTTATCCTGTGCCGCTGTCTCGGAAGACAGACTTTATTATGGACATGTAGGAGACAGCAGAATTTATCTGAGCAGAGATCAAGAATTGACCAGGGTTTCCAGCGATCACTCGCTGGTGGCTGAAATGGTCGAACAGGGAAAAATTTCTCAAAGCGAAGCATTCCAGCATCCGCAGAGCAACGTTCTGACTCAGGCAATCGGGCTGGAAAAAAATTTAGATATAGATCGGGGCAGCGTAAGACTTCAGAAAAATGATATAATCCTCCTTTGTACCGATGGGTTAACTGATATGGTCGCTGAAGAGGATATAGCCGATATTATTTTGCATACAGAAGAAAAGACTGAAAAAATCTTTGATCGGCTTATTCAGTCGGCCCTGGAAGCCGGAGGAAAAGATAATATTACCGTAATTGCAGCTCAGATTTTCTGAGTCAGAGGTGAGCGAGATTGAAGAAGAAATTAGAAGACAGGTATAAAATAAATGAGGTAATCGGCAGAGGTGGAATGGCGATAGTTTATCAGGCTACTGATCTGCTGCTGGATCGGCCTGTTGCTATAAAAATGCTGAAAAAAGAATATATAACCGATGACAGTTTTGTTGAGAGAATGCGCAGAGAAGCCAGGGCGGTTGCCCGACTTTCTCATCCGAACATCGTTGATATTTATGATATCGGTCAATCCGGAGATCATCATTATCTGATCATGGAGCTGGTCGAAGGGGATACTCTTAAAAATCTGATTGAGAATAAAAACGCTTTAAGTCCCGAGTCTGCCCTTAAAATAGCCAAACAAATATCATCAGCTCTGGAAGCGGCCCATGAAAAGAACATAATTCACTGCGATATAAAGCCCCATAATATACTTGTTACTGAGAATAATAGGATCAAGGTGACGGATTTTGGCATCGCCCGGGCGGTAAACACCGCGGAAACCATGACCCTTACCGATTCTATCGAGGGCAGTGCTCATTACTTCTCTCCAGAGCAGGCCAGAGGCGATAAGGTAGGACCCGCCAGCGATATTTATTCGCTGGGAGTGGTCTTATACGAGATGTTAAAAGGTGAAGTTCCTTACACCGGAGACACCCCTATATCGATAGCCGTCCAGCATGTCCAATCCCCGCTGCCAGAGATTGAAGATGAAGATATACCCGTCGCGGTAGGCGAGCTTTTGAAAAATTCACTGGCTAAAAAGCCCGAGGAGAGATATAGTTCAGCCGGGAAATTCAAATATGAGATCGACCTGGCCCTTAAAAAACTGAATAAAAAAGGGGCAGATGATGATAAGACCGTTGAAAATCGCGATACACTGAAATTTAAATCTGCTGAAGGGCCGGACAGGGATGATGTTCAAAAACGGAATGATAGCCCAAAGGTTGAAGATGAAGAAAAGAATAATGGACTTTCATTCTGGAAAGCAGGAATAATTTTAACGATTTCTGCTGTGCTTCTGCTGGGTGTAGCTTTTTTTGGATACAATTTTTTTATGGATGTGCCTGTAGTTGAGGTTCCCGATCTTACCGGCATGGAGATCGAATACGCCGAGGAAGAACTTTCGGACCGGGGGCTGGAATTTGAAATAGGTGAAGATGTCAACCATCCGGATATTCCAGCCGATCATGTTGCCGAACAGGATCCCGAACCCGGAAACGAAATTCGACAGCTTCGTCCTGTCATTCTTTACATCAGCTCCGGGCCGGAAAAGCAAAAAATCCCTGACCTCAGCGGACTCTCTGAAAGAGAAGCGGAGATTGAGCTTCAGAATCACGGCTTCGAACCCGGAGATATCAGCTATGAATTTTCGGACACGTATGAGGAAGGAAAAGTGGCCGGCACTGTTCCTGAGGCGGACTCTGAAATAGACAAGGGCGAGGAGATAGAGATTATTATCAGCATGGGACCTTCGCCTTCTCAGGTGAGAGTGCCGGGATTATTGGGAATGGAGTGGAGAGACGCCCAGGAACTTTTGAGAGAGAATAATCTGCGCCTGGGAGGAGTTAGAAGAACAGAGAGCAAGAGGCATCCCGAAGATTATATCATCAGTCAATCACTGGAGGTAGGCAAAAGGGTTACTGCGGGTAGAGGAGTTGATGTCGAAATCAGCTCAGGTACGACCCTGGATGAAGAAGCAGAGGACGTCAACTTAAGAACTATAAGTTTTACCTCCGCCGGCGATAAAGCTGCTGAATATAGAATTCTGGTCGAGGACGATCTCGGAAGAGATCTGATCTGGCAAAGAATGGTTGAACCTGAGAGAAAAATAGAAGTCAGTGTTTACAGCAAAGGAGAAACGCATTATCAAATAATGAAGGAGGATGAAATAATATACAGCCAGACCTTCGATTAAAGAAGGGAGAAATTACAGGATTATGAAGGGTATAGTAACCGAAGCAGTGGGCGGATTTTTTTACGTTGTTGATGATGAAGGTCAAAAGCATCGCTGTGAAGTCAGGGGCAGGGTTCAGGAGCAGATCTTTCCCGGTGATCGAGTTGTCTTCGAAAATCGGATGATCGAGGAGATAATCCCCAGGGATAATCTTCTTTATCGCCCCAAAGTGGCCAATGTTAATGCCGTAAATATCATGTTTTCGATCAAAGAACCGGAGATAGATTTTAGTCTGCTCGATAGATTTATTCTGCTGGTGGAAAAAGAAGGTTTGAATCCGGTTATTTTAATAAATAAACTCGATCTCGATCCCGATTTCCCGTCTAAAAAAGAGGATAAGATTACAGCTTACAAAGATGCCGGTTATTCGGTTCATATTTTTAGTGTGAAGGAAAGGACAAATCTGCAGGCTTTGAAGGAGTCGTTATTTGCCGGAATAAACGTAATGGCCGGGCCTTCCGGGGTGGGCAAATCAGCATTGATCAACGAACTGGTTTCAGGGGCGGAGCTCACGGTGGGAGAGATCAGTGAAAAACTGGGCAGAGGAACTCATACCACCCGCCAGGTTAAGCTCGTACCGTTTTCTGGAGATGGCTGGGTTGCTGACAGTCCCGGTTTTACTTCCTTAACCCTGGAAAATCTCGACCCTGAAGAAGTGAAAAATTATTTTCCCGATTTCAGTGGATATCAAAATAAATGTCATTTCAGCACCTGTACTCATACTCATGAACCTGATTGTTTTGTAAAAGAGTCCGTAGAAAATGACAGAATTCCAGAATTCAGGTATAATTCATACTGTCAACTTGTAGAGGCCGCACGCAAGGAGGGTGATGATCATTACAGCTAAAATTGCTCCTTCGCTGCTGGCAGCCGATTTCTCTCAGCTCAGGGAACAGCTGCAGCAGATAGAGAATGCTGATTATCTTCATCTGGACGTGATGGACGGTAGTTATGTTCCCAATATGACTTTTGGGCCGGTGGTGATCGAAGATTTAAGAGATTTTAGCGAACTCCCTTTTGACACACATTTGATGATAGAAAATCCTGAAGATTTTATCGAGGATTTTGCAGAAGCTGGCTCAGACATTATAACCTTCCATGAAGAGGCTGCCCTTCACAGCCACAGGGTCCTGCAGCAGATAAAAAATGAGGGCTGTCGGGCGGGAATCTCTCTCAATCCTCATACTCCTCTGGCGAATATCAAATATTTAATGCCAGAGCTCGATATGATTCTGATTATGTCGGTTAACCCCGGCTTCGGAGGCCAGAGTTTTATACCGGTCATGCGTGATAAGATCTCCGCGGCCAGAGATATGATAGAAAGGCATAACAGCTCTGCCGAGCTGGCGGTAGATGGAGGGATAAAACTCGATAATGTTGATGAGATAGTTGATGCCGGGGCCGATGTTATAGTTGCGGGTTCAGCTATATTTGGAAATGAAAACCCTACAGAAGCTGTTTCCCGGTTTAAAAACAGGGTTTAATCTTTGATCACTTTACAGGCCAGGTTTATTATGATAGAATAGGATCGTAATGGTTACTGTCGATTTTTATAATTAAATACGAAGCTGACGGGGAGTGGTGAAATTCCATACCGGTGGTAAAAGTCCACGAACCCTTACAGGGTTGATCTGGTGAGATTCCAGAACCGACAGTTATAGTCTGGAAGAAAGTTGGCTTATCAATATGCCTTCCTTCCCGGGAAGGTTTTTGTCTTTTTTAGAAAGGGAGATTATATATGTCAGATAGTAATAATGATGAACTCAAAAGTCATAGAAGATTTATGGATAGAGCCCTGGAACTGGCCCGCCGGGGAGCTGGATTTGTAAGTCCAAATCCTATGGTGGGGGCAGTTGTGGTAAAGGACAATAAGATTATCGGTGAGGGATATCATGAAGAATACGGTGAAAATCATGCCGAGGTCAATGCTCTGGAAGATGCCGGAAGCGAAGCCAGAGGGGCTGTGCTTTATGTAACTCTCGAACCCTGCAGTCATTATGGCAAAACCCCTCCCTGTACAAAAAGCATACAGGAGTCAGGAATTGAAAGAGTTGTTATAGCCAACCGCGACCCCAACCCCAGGGTAGCCGGTGAGGGCTGTTCTGTTTTGCGCGAAGCCGGAATAGAGCTGATTGAGGGAGTGCTTTCTGAGCGGGCTAAAAAACTCAATGAAATTTTTTTCAGCTTTATAAAGAAAAAAAGGCCCTTTATTGTCCAAAAAGCTGCTCAGACTCTGGATGGGTATCTGGCAGCTTCTTCCGGAGACTCTAAGTGGATTACGGGAAAAGAAGCCAGAAGTTATGGTCACAAATTAAGACACAGGCTGGATTCTGTGCTGGTCGGCGGGCAGACCGTCATCGAAGATGATCCCCGATTGAGCGTTAGAGACTATGAAGGCAGAAAAAGTCAGCCTGTTAAGATAATTGCAGCGGGCAGTAATATTATTCCCGCCCGTGCCTCTTTTTTTTCCGCGGAAGGAGAAGAGGTTTTGATTTTTGCAGAATCAAAGGCTGCTGACCGAATGAAAGATGAATTTGCCTCGAAAAATGATATCTCTGTTTTCGCCACCGAAGTTCAGGAGGGCAGACTCAATCTGCGGGAAATTCTGGAAGTTCTTTACAGGCGCGATATTAGCAGCGTTTTAATAGAGGGCGGGGGCAAAATCAATCATTCTTTTCTTCGGGAAAATTTGATCGACAAATTTTATTTCTTTATAGCTCCCAAAATTTTGGGTGGAAGCGATGGAACTTCTGTGTATTCCGGTCCAGCCCCACCGATGATAGAATCAGCAACCGACCTGGATATAACGGATCGGATCCAAATCGGCAAAGATATGATGATAGAAGCCTATCCGCAGGATAGGACCCAATCTTAAAATAACACAACAGAGGTGAAAATTTTGTTTACCGGAATTATTAGAGAGGTCGGCAGAGTCAACAGTGTTTTTCGCAGCGGCAGCAGTTTTCAGATCAGCCTCCGGGCAAAAACGGTGACTGAAGGCTTGAGAATAGGAGACAGCATAGCCGTCAACGGGGTATGTCTTACCGTGGTTGATTTCGACAAAAATAGTTTTTCGGCTGATGTTACCCCGGAGACTTTAAGACATACCAACCTGGAAAAACTCAACCCGGGGGATCCTGTTAATCTGGAGCCTTCGGTTGGGCCTGAGGATCTCTTTGATGGGCATATAGTTACCGGCCACATAGATGATGTAGGGGAATATATCGGTTACAGCGAGGAAGAAAATTCTCGGGTCGTCGAAATAGAGTATCCATCTTCCCTGGAGCCCTATCTGGTCAAAAAAGGTTCGATTGCAGTCAACGGGATCAGTCTGACCCTGGCTGATATTAAAGAAAACAGCTTTACGGTATCATTGATTCCAGAAAGCTGGAGGGCGACAACTTTCGCTGAAATAAGACCGGGGGCTCAGGTTAATCTCGAAAGCGATATTATCGGCAAATATGTGGTGAGTACAGTTGAAAAATTTCTGGCCGATAATAAAGAAGCTGGAGATGAAATGGGTGCTGGCGGTCTCAGCAGAGATGTACTGAAGAAAAATAACTTTATTTAAATCGCGAGGAGGAAGATAATGGATTCCATTGAGCAGGCTATTGATGACATCAGAAACGGTGAAATGGTGATAGTGGTTGATGATGAGGATCGTGAAAACGAGGGAGATCTGGTCATGGCTGCCGAGAAGGCTGACACCGAAAAAGTTAATTTTATGATCAAAAAGGCCAGAGGTCTTGTCTGTACTCCCATGAAGGAAGAAAGAATTAACGAGCTCGAGATTCCCATGATGACTGATGAAAACAGCGACCCTCATGAAACAGGTTTTACCGTCTCCGTCGATCACGTTTCCACCGACACCGGAATTTCTGCTGAAGAAAGAGCAAAGACAATCCAGGAGCTTGTCAATCCAGAAGCGGAGCCGGAAGACTTTAACAAACCGGGACATGTCTTTCCCCTGATGGGTCGAAAAGGAGGGGTGCTGCGCAGAGCAGGTCACACCGAAGCAGCTATAGATTTATCCAGGCTTGCCGGCCTCAAACCCGCAGGAGTTATCTGTGAGATCATCAAGGATGATGGTACTATGGCTCGCATGCCGGCACTTGAGGAGTTTGCCGAGGAATATGATTTGACGCTGGTAAGCATAGCTGATTTGATTAAGTATCGCAAAACCAGAGAAAAACTGATAAATCTGGAAGCGGAAGCGGTTCTGCCGACTGACTTTGGTGAGTTTGATATAAAGGTTTATTCGACCATCGTAGATGAACTCGAACACGTAGCTCTCATCAAAGGAGAAGTCGAAGGAAAAGAAAATGTAATGGCCAGGGTGCATTCGGAATGCCTGACCGGAGATGTTCTCCATTCGTGTAGATGTGACTGCGGCGAACAGCTGGAAAAGGCCCTTAAAATGATCGAGGATGAAGGTGAAGGTGTTCTTTTGTATATGCGCCAGGAAGGACGGGGAATAGGGCTGGCCAACAAAATTAAAGCCTATGATCTTCAGGATCAGGGTCTGGATACGGTAGAAGCCAATATTGAGCTGGGCTTTCCTCCTGATCTCAGAGATTATGGAATAGGGGCTCAGATAATGCTGGATCTGGGTTTGAGCTCGATAAGACTTATAACGAATAATCCCAAAAAGCTTGTGGGGCTGGAAGGGTACGGTCTGGAGGTCACGGAAAGAATTCCTATTGAGGTTGATCCTAAAAGGGAAAATGCCTGTTATTTGAAGACAAAAAAGGATAAGATGGGCCATTATCTTTCTGAGATTGAAGGACAATAATACAATATTGACTGCTGCAGATAGAAATAAAATCAAAAAATTGAGGAGGCCAAACAAAAACAATGGGAAGAGTTATTGAAGGCGATCTTAATGGTGAAGGTATTCAGGCGGGAGTTGTGATATCGAGATATAATGATTTTATAACCGGAAATTTGCTCGAGGGTGCGAAGGATGCGATGATCAGACACGGAGTGGATAATGATGATATCGATGTAGCCTGGGTTCCAGGATCTTTCGAAATTCCCATGGCGGCAAATAAAATGGTTGATTCGGGGAGATATGATGGAGTTATATGCCTGGGAGCTGTTATTCGCGGTGATACCCCTCATTTTGAGTACGTATCCTCAGAGGTTTCCAAGGGCATCGCCAGAATAGGCCTGGACGCTGATATACCTGTAAGCTTTGGTATACTGACGACTGATACCATCGAACAGGCAGTGGAGAGAGCGGGAACCAAGGCTGGAAACAAGGGTTTCGAAGCTGCAGTTAGTATGCTGGAGATGGCCAATCTAATGAAGAATATATAATATCGTGATGAAAGAGAAAAATAAGGATGAAAACGGTTCCAGGCTAAAAAAAGCTGCTGTAGTCTTAAATGGTAAACCTGAGAGCAAAATTTTTCTGCAAAATCGTCTGAATGAAGAGGATTACGATGAGATAATAGCAGCTGACGGGGGCGCGAAGATACTTCGGGATATAGAAGTCAGCCCTGATGTGGTGATAGGAGATATGGACTCGCTTTCCCGGGAGGCCATCTCTGAACTGAAAGACAAAGGGTGCAAAATTTCATCATTTCCCCCGGAAAAGGATGAAACAGATGCAGAATTAAGTCTGCAGTATTGTTCCCGGCAGGAAATAGAGTCTGTGGATATACTTTCCGCTCTGGGCGGCAGAGTTGATCAGCAGATTGCAAATATATTCCTCCTGGAACTCGCGGAAAAACTGGATCTTAAGGCTGTGATTTTGGACGGAGGTCTGGAGATAGGGCTGGTCGGACAAAAAACCGTTTTCGAAGATTGTGAGGGAGCCCGTCTATCTCTGCTGCCGCTCGATAAAATAGTCGGCAGGATCAAAATAGAAGGCTGCAAATATAACGCCAGCGAGATCGAGCTAAAAAGATACAGGACAAGAGGATTGAGCAATTTGATAACTTCTGAGCTGGCACTGGTGAAAAATCAGAAGGGCTCGCTGGTATATGTGATCGATAAAAAACACGGAAATTTAAATAGCGATTAAAATAAATATACGCCAGGAAAGCTGTACTCTCTCTTTCCTGGCGAATAATTTATTGATAAGAAATATTCGCTTTTAAACGATCGATGGTCCGCTGGCTAGTGAGCCTTAATGATCCTGTTATTTTTTATGCACTGAGTGCAAACTTTGACCCTTTTCTTTTTACCATCCACCATAGCTTTTACTTTTTTAAGGTTCGGACGCTGAGTTCGCCCTGATTTACCGGTGATATTTTTACCAACACCACCCTCTTTTTTAGCTTTACCCCGTCTGGTTATGGAGTTGGCATTGTTGCCACCTTTACCGCATATTTCACAGACTCTGGACATGATTTACACCTCCTGATGAAATCTTTTTTACCGGGTTGATAATCGATATATATGATATCATACCGAATATGACAATTACAACACGTCAGAAGAATTTTATGCGATTAATTTGCAAGTTGATAATAAGTATTATAGAATGAGAATGGTATATGCAACAAATTATTTTGCAAAGTCAAGATGCGAGGTGAAATTATGAGTACGTCCTGGCAGACGGATCTGGGAAGCGTTATAGTAGAAAAAGAGGTTATAGCCAAAGTTGCAGGATTGGCTGCAATGGAGTGTTACGGATTGGTCGGCATGTCATCACAAAACGTTCAGGATGGCCTGGCTGATATTTTAGGCTGGGATAATATGACCAAGGGAGTGGCAGTGGAGATAGAAAATAATTCGGTCAGACTTCAGCTTAACATAATCGTTGAGTTCGGAACAAATATAGCTCAGGTTGCCAATAATGCTATGCAGAGGGTCAAATACGTCATCCAGGATAAACTGGGTATTGACGTGGAAAAAGTTGATATAAACGTTCAGGGAGTGAGGGTAGAAGATGAGCAGTGGTAGAGATAGGGCCGGTCAGGAAATTGTTGAAGCTCAAAAATTGAGAAAGATGTTTGAGGTTGCCTTACAATTGCTGGAGAACAAAAAATCCATAGTAAACTCATTAAATGTTTTTCCTGTTCCCGATGGAGATACCGGGACCAACATGTATCTAACCCTGAAAGAAGCCATCGAAGAAATCAATGGCAACGACTCCGAGCATGCTGGGGAAATCTGTGATAATCTTTCTCGCGGTGCTCTGATGGGGGCGCGGGGAAATTCGGGTGTTATTTTATCCCAGCTTTTAAGGGGCTTTGCACAGGAGAATAAAGATAAGGAAGTGCTGGAAGCCGAGGATTTTGTCAGAGGATTTGACGAAGCTTCTCGAGTCGCCTATAAAGGTGTGTTGAAGCCGGTCGAAGGAACTATATTGACCGTTTCGCGCAAAGCTGCTGAAGGCGCTCAAAAAGCTCTGGATGAATCGAATGATATACAATTCATTCTCGAAGAAACCCGGAAAGCAGCCGAAAAAGCATTGAATAAAACTCCCGAACAACTTTCTGTTCTCAAAGAAGCGGATGTTGTGGATGCAGGAGGGCAGGGTTTTGTTTTTATACTGGAGGGCATGCTGAGAGCGCTGAAAGGAGAAGAGCCGGTAAAAACCGTAGTTGATATAGAAGATGCAGAAAAAGATCTGGATAAGGATAGTCTGGAGCATACTTACTGCACCCAGCTGCTCATAAATTTGGAAGATAATGATGGTCAGCAGCGAATTGATAAGATAAGAAAAGAGCTGAGCAATTACGGCAGTTCTCTTATGGTGGTGGGGTCGGATAATATAATCAAAGTTCACATTCACACCGACCATCCAGGAGTGATACTGGAGAATGCTCTGCGCAGAGGTATGCTGGAAAAGATCAGCATAGAAAACATGTATCTGCAGCAGGAAGAAACCCATGAGGATTTTATAGATGGTTTTGAGGCTGATAAGACGACGGCTTCGGGAGTTTCTCTCAATAATAAAACCGATGCAGGAGAAGCTGCCGGCGGACATAATTCTTTTGAGAACAGGTCGGAAAAACGAGGAATTGTGGCCTGTGCTGCCGGTCAGGGGGTGGCAGATATATTGATAGATCTGGGAGTTGATGAGATAATCAGGGGTGGACAGTCAATGAATCCCAGCACCAATGATTTTCTTTCGGTTTTAGAGGAGATCCCCTGCGAAGAGGTAATAATTCTGCCCAACAATAAAAATATCATATCGGCCGCCCGTCAGGCTGCAGAGCTCTGTCAGGAAAAAGAGGTTGAAGTTGTCCCCACC
Organism: uncultured Halanaerobiaceae bacterium; assembly: GCA_964436625.1. Taxonomy (GTDB): domain Bacteria; phylum Bacillota; class Halanaerobiia; order Halanaerobiales; family Halarsenatibacteraceae; genus Halarsenatibacter. The sequence goes on from CAYTDP010000025.1 coordinate 22,000, forward strand.
ACAGCTTTCACCGAGGCGATAGCTTCTCTACTCGCTTTTGATTTTCAGGGAGAGCTGAAGGATATAGTCGAGCAGATGAAGGGAGAGCTGGAGTACGTCAAAACCATTGAAATCACTGAAGCAGTTAAAGATTCCAATCTTAAGGACCTTTCAATTGAAGAGGGCGAAGTTATAGGAATAGTCGAAGGAGATATAACCGGCAAGGGTGAAAATTATCATGATGTAGCTTTAGAAATGGTCAAAGAAAATCATCAATTCGAGGATTTGATTACTATATATTACGGGGAGGATATCTCCGAAGAAGAGGCCGAAGAGCTGCAGGAAGAGATAAAAAAATCGCTGGATGATAATTTCGAGCTGGAAGTCGAGATTTACAGCGGCGGCCAGCCTCTTTATCCCTATATTATATCTTTAGAGTAGACATAACGGGCGGTGAAATACATTGAAAACAGCAGTTTTGACCGACAGCACCTGTGATTTGCCCCGGGAGACAATTGAAGAGAAGGACTATTTGCATACAATCCCTTTAAATATCAATTTTGCAGAAGAAAAATTTGTTGATAGAGAGGATATTACCCCGAAAGAGTTTTTTGCAAGAATAGAAGAAACCGGAGAACTTCCTTCTACCTCCCAGCCTTCAGTGGGGGATTTTTTGAAAATTTATGATGAGCTGGCGAAAGATTATGACCAAGTTATTTCCCTGCATCTTTCCGGTGAGCTGAGCGGCACTCTGAACTCTTCAAAAACTGCTGCTGCCGAGATGGAGGAAGTGGATATAAAAATATTTGATTCCAAATCTGCATCTCTGGGACTGGGATTTCAAGTTTTATTGACCTGCCGTCTTCTGGAAAACGGATTTTCCTGGCCTGAAATTGAGAAAAATTTAAAGGTTATGAGAACCAATACAAGAGTTTGTTTTACCGTGGATGATCTGACCTATCTGGAAAAGGGCGGCAGAATAGGAAAAGCCAGCTCATTGATAGGGTCGATACTTAATTTTAAACCTTTGCTGGAGCTTTCTGGTGACAGTGGTGAGGTTACCCCCCGGGGTAAAGTTCGAGGAAATTCGCGCTTGAGAAAAAAGCTGATAAAAGAGATAGAAGAAGTTTTTCGGAAGGAAGAAAAAGTCTGGCTGGCGATACTTTACGGATCCCGGCAGAGAGAAGCTCTTCTTTTGAAAGAGATGATAGAGAAAAAAGCCGGGGAGAAGGAGATAGATTTGAGACTTTGGCAGAGAGAAATCAGCCCGGTGCTGGGCTGCCATACAGGCCCTTCTGTTTACGGCCTGACTTTGACTGCCGGTGATTTTTTGGGCTGAAACTTTAAATTTTTACAGGGAAAGGATTGATTTATATTGAGAATTATTTCAGGAAAAGCCAAAGGAACCAGATTAAAAACTGCCGATTCGAATCAGGCACGACCTACGAAGGATGTAGTAAAAGAAGCTGTTTTTAATATGATCCAGAATTTTCCTGAAAATTCTCGCTGCCTGGATCTTTATGCTGGCTCCGGCAATCTCGGGCTGGAAGCAGCCAGCAGAGGAGCTGAGAAGGTCACTTTTGTTGAAATCGAAAGGTCAAACTGCGAAATCATCAAAGAAAATATAGAAATTTTAGGGTTTGATAATATTTCCGAAGTTTTCTGTCAGAAGGCATCGTCCTTTTTAAATTCTACCGGGCAAAAGTACGATCTGGTCTTTATCGATCCGCCCTATAATTCTGATGAATACGATAAATCTCTGCAGAAGCTGATAAATCAGGATTGTTTGATAAATCCTGCCATAATTATTGTGGAGTTTTATCGACGGGAAAAGCCCGAAATGGTTCTTGATGACTTTTTGATACTCCGTGAAAAGGAGTACGGCAATACGGGAATTTATCTTCTCGAATATCAGGGTTAATTATGAAGTTTGGAGGGAGAGCATGGATGAAAAAATCGTTTACCCGGGGACATTTGATCCTCTCACCCTGGGGCATATGAACATAATAAAGAGGGCTGGAAATATTTTTTCCGGGCTGGTCGTGGCCGTAGCCGAAAACACAGAAAAAAACCCCCTTCTATCGGCAGGAGAGAGAACTGAAATCATAAAAAGCGAGCTGGAAGATTACCCGCATGTGGAGGTAGATTCTTTTGCAGGTTTAACTGTTGATTACGTTAAAGAGGGAGGATTCTCGGCTGTTTTAAGAGGTTTGAGGACGGTCAATGATTTTGAAAATGAAATGAATATGGCGGCCATGAACAAGGTGCTGGACGAAGAGATAGAAACTATTTTTATGATGACTGATCCGGAATTTTCTCATATAAGTTCCAGTCTGGTCAAAGAAGTCGCCAGGTTCGATGGGGATCTGGAGAAATTTTTGCCGGAAAGTTCGGCTGAGGCATTGAATAAAAAGATCGAAAAAGAGCGCAATTTTATGGCCGAAAGTTAAATTTTTTCATGAGGAGAAAAATGTATGTTTGATTTTAATAGCAAAAAGTTCAGCTCACAGCGCAGAGTCGTTCTGGGAAGAAGGGGAATGGTGGCTGCCACACAGCCTCTGGCGGCCAGCTCCGGACTTCGCATGATTCAATCAGGCGGTAATGCCTTTGATGCTGCCCTGGCCTGTGCTGCGGCTTTAACCGTGGTGGAGCCCACTTCTAACGGGCTAGGGGGAGATTGCTTTGCTATTTTTTCACGAGATGGTGAAATAAAGGGCTTGAATTCCTCGGGCTGGCTGCCTGAGGATTTTCATCGGTCGGAAATAGAGAATATCTCCCGGAAAAAAGAGGAGCTCGATCCATACAGCTGGGAATCCGTAACAATTCCCGGACAGCTTGCCGGATGGGAGTATCTCAAAAACGAATATGGTTCATTGAGCTGGCAGGAAATATTAAAACCGGCCATAGAGCTGGCAGAAAGAGGATTTCCTGTGTCGCCTGTAGTTGCTGAATGCTGGGATAAGGAATTAAAGGATTATAAAGACAATCTATCCCGCCATCATTTACAGGCTTTTCTGGAAACTTTTACTGTCGGAGGCAGTGCACCTGCAGCCGGAGAAATATGGAAATGTCAGGATCAAGCACGAACTTTAAAAATTCTGGCTGACGAAGGCATGAGATGCTTTTATGAAGGCAGGCTGGCTGAAAGAATAGCTGCACATTCTTCCCGGACCGAAGGTTATATTTCTGGAGATGACCTGGAAAAATTCAGCCCTAATCCTGTTGATCCGCTCAGTATTGATTATAGAGGTCATAAAATTTATGAACTTCCCCCCAATGGACAGGGACTCATAGCTCTTCAGTCTCTTAAAATTTTACAGGAGTTCGGTTTTGACTGTGTTAATGATCCGGCAGAAGTCCACCTGCAGATAGAGGCTTTGAAGCAAGCTTTTGCCGATGGAGAAAAATATATAGCTGATCCGGAACTTTTCGGATTGAATCCGGAAAAACTGCTCGCCGACGACTATATCGATGATAAAAGAAAAAATATTACTGATTCAGCTCAAATTCCCCGACCCGGTAATGTCGATGAAGGCGGCACGGTTTATCTGGCAGCGGCAGATCACAGCGGAAACATGATTTCATTTATTCAAAGCAATTATAAAGGGTTTGGTTCTGGCATCGTGATACCAGAAACCGGAATAGCGCTGCACAATAGGGGCTGTAATTTCACCCTTGATAAAAAATCGGCCAATTATCCCGAGCCGGGCAAGAAACCCTACCACACCATAATACCGGGATTTTACAGTTCTCCTGACGGCAGCCTGCAGGGACCGTTTGGTGTCATGGGGGGATTTATGCAGCCTCAGGGACATCTGCAGGTCTTACTAAATTTGATCGATTATGATTTAAATCCTCAGGAAGCTCTGGATGCACCCAGATGGTGCTGGCAGGATGATAATCATGTTCTTTTTGAGCCTGAATTTGACCATGATATTTTGAATAAACTGGCGAAGAGAGGTCATGAGGTAGAATATGGCCTGGACAGGAGTGTATTTGGCAGAGGGCAGATAATTTTTAAAGAAATGGCAGATAATACTCTGATTGGAGCTGCAGAATCACGGGCTGATGGGCAGGTCGCCGTTTATTGAGAGGTGAAATTAATTTTTATGCCGGAGAAAAAGGCTTTTTCCTGGCCAAGATTGCTAATAGGCATTTTGCTTCTGACATTCGTAACTCTCAATCTCGTCCCCTCGGCTTATTATCTTCTTGAACCGGGACCTCCGATCAAAATTGCTGATCTTATAGAGGTGGAGAACAGCAGTCGAGAGGAAGACTGGGGGAATTTTTACCTTACTTCGGTGAGCCAGAAGCGGGCCTCACTCTGGGAGGTTATTCAGTTTTTCCTGATTCCTTTTGATTCGGAAAAAGAACTTTCTCCGGTTGAAGAAGCCATTCCTCCCGGCATTTCTGAGGAGCAATATTTTGAGCTGATGGGCCAGCTGATGCAGGAAAGTCAGATTGAGGCCAGGGCTGCCGCTCTCACCCGGGCCGGTTATGAAGTGGTAATAGAAAGCAGAGGAGTTGAAGTCGTAAGTGTTTTTGATGATAGCCCGGCGATGGAAAATCTGAAACCCGGAGATATCATAACCCGGGTGGATGACCGGGAAATTCAAATGCCCACTGAAGCTGTGGATGTTATCTCAGAACGGGCGATTGGAGAGAAAGTCAGGTTGAATATTCTGAGGAACGAGGAGATGATCGAGAAAGAGGTCGAAACTTTTGAACATCACGAAAGGCCCGGGCAGGCGTCGCTGGGTATTATAATCACCTCGGCCGGGCTGGATTACGAGATGCCGCCGCTAAATATCGAGTTTGAAGAGAGAGATATTGTCGGCCCCTCAGCGGGTTTGATGTTCGCTCTGGAAATTTATAATCAGATAACTGAATACGATCTGACAGGGGGCAGAGATATTGCCGGTTCAGGAGAAATTGACCATAAGGGTAATATTTCCCGGGTGGCAGGCATAGATATGAAGATTATCTCTGCCGAGCGCGAAAATATAGAATATTTTGTTCTGCCCGAGGACAACAGACCCGATATCGACGGTAGAGAACTGGGCCTGGAAGTTATAACTTCTGAAAATCTGGAAATGCTAATCGAGGAGCTTGATATCGTCATATCTTTCAGGTCTCTTTATTCTATCACTGGAGTATAGAAATCTCTGTGTGATTTCCTTTTGTTTTCAGAGGGGTATAGAAGGGTGAAAATATCAGTCGCCATCAGATCAAGGCTTATCTGTAAAACTTTATCATCCTGAGAATTGAAGTCGGTCTGAGAGGTGAGGCTGGATGGATTGGTAATTACCGGCAGCCGGGCCTGGCGATTTAGTTCGCCGAGTATATTTTTGCTTTCAGATTTTGCGGCCAAAACTCTGAGATATTGAGGAGAATCGACTCTATTCCCCGCAGCGCTTTTGGCATTGTAATCGAAAACTCTCAGGGCTGCCTGCAGTAAAACTCTTCTCACTCTACCTTCGGTATAAGTTTTGGAGGAAGCCGCATTTACAATTTCTTCGAAGCTGGAACATCCATCTTTTTGAGACTTTATGATCGAATTGACCAGATCATCTGCAGAATCGGGACATTTACGGAGCTCGCTTTTTGTTCTCTGGCGCAGAAGCCCGGGAATCAAGCGGGAAAAATTCTTTCTATCCGCCGGGGCAAGGCCGTTCTGGCAGGCTTCATATAATATTTTCATCGTGGTTTGAGGTACAAAATCTTTTATTTTCTCAATTTTGCCTTCGTATAATTTTTTTCTAAGCGAGGTCGCACTGGCAATTTTGTTTCCGGGTTCGATATATTCGTCATGATAGTCCGCTCCTTTTCTTTTTATGGTTTTGGGTTCAAGATCTAAATCTGATTCTTTTATATTTTTGATGTACTCTATCCCCAAAATATTATTGGGCGACGATAGAATGTCTGCTGGAGAAGACAATTCTATGTCAGAAAAATCGCCTTCGGTTTCAGCTCTGCTGCTGTAATATTTATCAAGAGCTCGATTACGCGCCTGCAGGAAAGATAAACCGTTTTTTAATTCCTCATTCATCATTCTTTTAAATTCAATCGGTTCCTCGGCCAGAATAGAGGCAATTTTCTCTAAAATTTCTATATTACCCTGTTCACTGCCGAATATAATTTCGTCAACCATACCTGTTTCGGCCAGAGTTTGTACAGCTCCCCTGGCAAAGGAATGTGCTCCCCGGATGCAGGATGATGTGGGCAGTTCCAGAACCAGATCAACCCCTGCTCTTAAAGCCATTTTAGCCCTCTGCCATTTATCCAGGCAGGCCGGAACACCGCGCTGAGTGAAGTTGCCGCTCATGACAGCGATGACATATTTTCCGCTGGTTATATCTCTGGCTTTCTGCAGATGATAAAGATGTCCATTATGAAAAGGATTGTATTCAGTTATGACTCCAGCTGCTGATTTCATAGGCTTTCCCCCCGATGTATCAACTGATTATTTGAGAAAACTTAATTATATGAAGTTTAGTAAATATTATTTATAACAAGGATTTTCCAGTAATGATATTGTATATAGTTAATGAAGCATATTTTCTCAGACAAACCGGTACATAATCATTATAATAAATATTTTATCATTTTGCAGGGTTTTCTGTCGGGCTGAAAGAATTGATTTTTAGGATCTTATTCATAACCGTTGGTGAAATTTACGTTTTATTTTTTTAAAGCGATAACTGCTCACCTCTTATTATAGGAAGCTATGAGACTAAGCGATACTCTAAATTTTTCGAGTTCTGAGTCAGGTGAACTTAAGCAGAGGGAAAATTTCATTGTGAGCGCGGTCTCATAGCTTCCATGAATGAGTACT
>CAYTDP010000026.1:0-28803 GCA_964436625.1 uncultured Halanaerobiaceae bacterium
ATTGTGAACGAAGCTTTATATCTTCCAGTATAATTAAATAAGTTTTTTTGAGACCTCTATTTACCAACTGAAGACAAAAAGATCCAATTCCATGCTGAAGGATTATATTTCAAAAAATTATGAATTTTAAAGATCAGGAAGGATAATTTGCAAAAAAACAGAATTGATATGATAGAGGAGTCCTGTAATACAGGTAGTCAAGCATTCAGCTATACTAATTATAAACCTGGAGGAAAAATTTGATGTTTGAAGATGAGACGATAGAACAATCCAACATGTATGAAAAAATCGTTGAAAGAATATTAGATTTGCTTAAGGAAGGAGAGCTGAAGCCGGGCGATAATCTTCCTTCCGAAAAGAAACTGGCTCAAAATTTTGGCGTGAGCAGGGTTACCATCCGGGAAAGCCTGCAGGTGCTGGAACTTTTAGGTCTGATTGAAAAGAAAAAGGGTGCCAGCACAGAAATAATATCTGATAAGCCGATATTTAAAAATATTTTTTCTCTTTCTTTTAATGAAAACACCAAAGGAACATTATTAGAATTATATGAGATAAGAATTTTAATAGAACCCGAGGTGGTCAAAAGAGTGGCCGCCAGAGAACTAAGCGATAAAAAACTGGCGGATATAGAAGAAGCCCTTAAAAAGATGAAATCACAAATAGAAAAAGGAGAAACAGGAAGTCTGGAGGATATTACGTTTCATCAGGCAATTATCAAAGCCTGGGGCAACAACATACTTACTTCATTTATTATAAGTTTAATCGAGCTGCAGCATAAAAGCAGAAAAATAACCCTGACTAATCGCCCCGAAGAAGCCTTTCGATATCATCAGGAAATATATAAGGCAGTTGTCGAAGGTGATTCTGAAAAAGCCAGCCAGGCTATGAAGGCCCATCTCAAAGAATCAATGGAAATTCTGCAGAAAAGATTATGAACAAAAAGTTTAATGTTCGATTTTAAGAAATCCCGTCGATCAATTGATCGACTTTTTTGGCCGAAAACTGAACTTAAAGCAGAAAAAAATTTCATTGTGAACGAAGCTTTATATCTTCCAGTATAACTAAATAAGTATTTTGACGCACCTGTTTACTAACCGAAGACAGGAAGATCCTAATTTTATCATTTATTGTATTATTTATAATATTTGTATTATAGTTTAAATCTTGCAATCATAAAATTCACAGATCTGCCGTGTTTTCCCGACGCTGGTCGAATTATTCAAAGTTATATCAAGCAGGCAATCTACAGGGGAAGATATGGCGATCTGGTAAAAGAGTTGTATGGCCCATATTTTAAAATCACAAAATAGTTATCAACAGCAGGGGGGTATTAATTATGGATGTTTCTGATGAAGTACGCGATCCCACAATCGGCGAAGTTCTTCTGGTGCTGGTTGCCTTTCTGGTCGTCGTTTTCTCCTTCGTATCGATCTACGATCTGCCGATCCAGCTGGCTTTATTCATATCCTGGTTTTTGGTCATAGCGCTGGGAGTAAGGGTGGGCTATAGCTATCAAGCCCTGGAAGAAGGGCTTATGGACGGTATCCGTGAAGGAATGGGAGCTATTTTGATCCTCATTACCGTCGGTACTCTCATAGGTACCTGGATTGCCGGTGGAGTGATAGCCACTCTTATCTATTACGGGCTTGCTATTATTCATCCCAGTATCTTCCTTCTGGCTACACTGATCATCACCTCGCTCACATCGCTGGCCACCGGAACCTCCTGGGGTTCGGCCGGAACCTCCGGCATCGCAATGATGGGAGTGGGAGCTGGCTTCGGTTATCCCATGCCTCTGGTCGCCGGAGCGGTGCTTTCCGGAGTCTATTTCGGCGATAAACTCTCGCCGCTCTCCGACAGCACCAACCTCACCGCCTCTATGAGCAAGGTAGAAGTCATGGAGCACGTACGTTCCATGCTTACTCTGATAGTTCCGGCCTGGGTGATTTCAGCGGTTCTCTACACCATAGTCGGCCTGATGATGGATGTCGGTACCGCGCCGGAAGAGATGGCCCGGGTGGAAGAATACATGGAGGTTATGTCGACTCATTTTTCCATCAATCCCATCATGCTCATTCCTGCCGCCGTGGTAATTATTCTGTTGATCATGAGAAAGCCGCCGGTAGCCAGCATCGCCTTTGGTGCCCTGCTGGGAGTCGTCTGGGCGACGGTTTTTCAGGGCATGGGCTTTTTTGAGGCGCTGGGCACTGCTTATGACGGATTCGCTCTCGATACCGGCGTCGAATTCATCGATGATCTGCTCTCGCGCGGTGGTATCAATGCGATGCTCTCCTCCATTGCGGTGATCATGTTCGGCCTGGGTTTCGGCGGTCTGCTGGAAAAGGTCGGCGGACTGCGGGTTATCGTGAACAAGATATCCTATCTCTTCAAAAATCCGGGACGAACAGCCATCGGCTCGATCGTGGTCGGTATAATGGGCAATATGTTCGGATCGGCCATGTACGTATCTATCATAGTTCCACCCAAAATCATGCAGGGCAGCTATGACGAACTCAACCTGAAACGCACGGTGCTCTCGCGCAACACAGAGGTGGGCGGCACGCTGACTTCAGCCATGGTTCCCTGGTCCGATAACGGTATATTCATGTCGACTCTGCTGGGAGTCTCGGTATTCGAATATATACCTTATATGTGGATGGCTTTTATCGCGATGATTCTGGCTGTTCTCTACGGTTATACCGGCCTCTTTATGTGGAAGACGGATGAGGAGACCCGATGAGAACCAACTGCTCCACCCTGATCAGAAACAGGAAAAGGATGGAGTTTTTTGAGATACTCCGGATAAATTTTGTCGGTAAGCAAACAGAGGTGAAATGAATGCAGGATATATTGATAGTTTCAACCGGAGGTACGATCGCCTCGGTCGAATCGGTAAATGGCAAAACTCCCGGATTGAGAGCTAAAGAGCTGATCGAATATCTTCCCGGTCTGAAATCTGCCGGCAGCATCGAGACGATGGATATTTTTGAGATTGACAGCACCAACATGCAGCCGGAGGACTGGCTGACAATAGCCGAAGTCATCCGCGAGCAGAGCCAGGATTACGAGGGAGTGGTGGTTACTCACGGCACCGATACCATGGCCTACACCGCCGGCGCCCTCACCTACCTGCTGCAGGATCTCGAGCTGCCGGTGGTGCTCACCGGCTCGATGCGTCCGATCGGCAGGCCGATGAGCGATGCCCGCGGCAATCTCGTAGATGCCATTCGCTGCGCCTGCCGGGACATAGAAGGGGTTTTTGTGGTCTTCGACGGCAAGGTTTTAAACGGGCCGCGCGCCGTCAAAGTGCACACCCGGAAATTTGCTGCTTTCGAGTCAATCAACTATCCGACGGTAGGAGAAGTATGCGGCAACAGAATCAGGTTCAACAGTGAGATATTCAAGGATTTTGACGGTGCCGGCGAGGAGACCGCCGCCGGAAAATCACCGGCAGAGCTCAGGCCTGGATCTGTGCCGGCAAAAAAGCCGACTTTAAATCCGAATGTGGCGCTCGTAAAATTATTTCCCGGGCTCGAGCCCGATCTGATAACACAGCTGGCCGATGAACGAGACGGTCTGGTACTGGAAGCTTTCGGACTAGGCAATGTTCCTTTCCGCGAGCGCGATCTATCCCGCCGAATAGACGAAGCTCTCTCCGAAGTCCCCATCGCGGTAACTTCGGAAGTCCAGGCCGGCAGCACCGACCTTTCGACCTATGAGGCGGGCAAAAGAATAAAAGATGCGGGTGTTATATCCTCTAAAGATATGACCACTCCCGCCCTCATGACCAAGTTTATGTGGGTGCTGTCCCGGACAGAAAATCGGGAAGAAATAGAAAAACTGCTGCACCAACCTGTGCAGGCCGATATTATTCCGGCGTCCTCCCGGAGCTGAGGGGGCGTCTTTTGCTCTTTTTTCTTCGCCTGTTTTTATAATAGGATTTTCTCCAAAACCGTTGGTGAAATTTACGACATATTCTATTAAAGCGATAACTTCTCACCTCTTATTATAGAAGCTATGAGATGAAATGATACTCGAAATTTTTCGAAGCCCGAGTCAGGTACATGGCCCGAAAACTAAACTTAAGCAGAGGGAAAATTTCATTGTGAGCGGAGTCTCATAGCTTCCATGAATGAGTACTATTTAAAATGGGAAAATGTCCTAAATGCAAGTGTTCTTAAACAAAATCCAACAACTGATGTGGAAAAGAGCCTTATAATAAAATTCACCGAAAAGCAGGGATTTATAAAAAGGGTTCTTCTCGTTATCGGTTGAGGGTGATGCTTTTTTCAGCTATAGCTGTATTTTGAGGGGGTTAGCAAGTTATGGAGTCTCGAATTGAAGAAGATTCAATCGGCAAAAAAGAGATACCGGCCGGCGCCTATTACGGTGTTCATTCGCTCCGGGCTGCGGAGAACTTTCAGATCACCGATCTCAATATCCATCCGCGTCTGGTACGCTCGCTGGCCAAGATAAAAAAGGCCGCTGCCATCACCAACTCGCGCATAGGTCTGCTGGAGGACAGCAGGGCTGAAGCCATAAGCCAGGCCTGCGATGAGGTGATCGGCGGAGCTTATCGCGACCAGTTTATAGTCGATGCTGTCCAGGGCGGAGCGGGCACATCGATCAACATGAATATGAACGAGGTGCTGGCCAACCGGGCCATCGAAATTCTCGGCGGCGAAAAGGGCGATTACGATATCGTTCATCCCAACAACGATGTCAACATGGGCCAGTCGACCAACGATGTCATTCCCACCGCCGCCAAGATAACGACCATCAGCATGCTGGAGGAGGTTGTGGAGAGGGTCGAAGAGCTGCATGAGGCTCTGGAGGAAAAAGGCGATGAATTCGACGAGATAATCAAGATGGGCCGGACCCAGCTCCAGGATGCAGTTCCCATCAGGCTGGGTCAGGAGTTTAAGGCCTACGCTACGGCCGTCCGCAGGGATAGGCGGCGAATAGAGGAGACGATCGAGGACCTCAAGGTTATCAATCTGGGCGCTACCGCTGTCGGCACCGGACTCAACGCCGACCAGAATTATTTCGACATCGTCACCAGAGTGCTCAAGGATATCACCGCCCTCGATCTCACCCAGGCAGAAGATCTTATCGATGCCACCCAGAACGTCGATGCCTTCGTGGGAGTTTCCTCCTCGCTCAAAACCTGCGTCAGCAATCTCTCCAAGATAGCCAGCGATCTCAGGCTGATGTCCTCCGGGCCCAGAACCGGCCTCAACGAGATAAATCTGCCCGCGGTTCAGGCCGGCTCCTCTATCATGCCGGGCAAGGTCAATCCTGTGATACCCGAGGTCATCAATCAGATAGCCTATCACATCATGGGCAGCGATGCCACCATAACCAAGGCGGCCGAGGCCGGTCAGCTCGAGCTGAATGTTATGCAGCCGGTCATCATGTACAATCTCTTCCAGGCCATAGAGATGCTGCGCAAGGGGCTGGAAACTTTTGTGGAAAACTGCATAAAGGGGATCGAGGCCAACGCGGAGCGGTGTGAGGAGCTTGTCGACCGCAGCGTCGGTATCATCACAGCTATAAGCCCCCATATAGGTTACGAGACAGCCGCCCGCATAGCCAAAAGAGCTCTCGATGAGGACAGATCGGTGCGCGAGGTGATTCTGGAGGAGGAAATTCTGGACGAGGAAAAGCTGGAAAAAATTCTCAACCCCTACGAGATGACCGAACCGGGTATTGCCGGCCGCGATATTCTGAAGGAAGAAGAGGGGTGATGATCGGAATATGCGCAAAATAGAGGTTAATGAAATAACGGAGGAAATAGCGCGCCTGGCCCAGGAGAGCAACTATTATCTGCCGGATGAGATGGAGGAGGCTTTAGAAAAGGCGGCCAGCCAGGAAGAATCACCGGCCGCCCGCGAGGCGCTGGAGCAGATCCGCAAAAACGCCGAAATAGCGGCTGAGGAAAAGCTGCCGATGTGCCAGGATACCGGCGTGACCATCGTCTTCGCCGAAATCGGAAACCAGGTCGAACTCGTGGGAGGCACGCTTAAAGAAGCTGTCAATGCCGGGGTGAGAAAAGGCTATAAAGAAGGTTATCTGCGCAAATCGATCGTGACAGATCCCGCCGGCAGCCGCAAAAACACCGGCGATAACACCCCGGCGATAATTCATACGGAGCTGGTATCGGGCGATGAGCTGAAGCTGACAGTGGCTCCCAAAGGCGGCGGCAGCGAGAACATGAGCCGGCTTGAGATGCTGACCCCGGCCGCCGGACTGGAGGGGGTTAAAGATTTTGTGGTCGACACCGTGATCGAAGCCGGCCCCAACCCCTGTCCGCCGATAATCGTCGGCGTCGGCATCGGCGGAAATTTCGAAAAATGTGCGCTTTTGGCCAAAAAAGCGCTGCTGGAGCCGCTCGCCCCGGAAAAAAAAGATTCTGAGATGCCGGAGCTGGAAAGAGAACTTTTAGAGGAGATCAACCAAAGCGGCATCGGAGCCCAGGGATTTGGCGGCATCACCACTGCTCTGGCGGTCAATATAAAGACCCATCCCTGCCATATAGCCTCGCTGCCGGTAGCTGTTAATATCAACTGTCACGCCGCCCGCCATAAGTCGACGGTTATTTGAGCTATTTTCTGTCGATCGAGAGACCTGAGTGAATGCTGCGGTAAAGCTGGCAAGAAAGCGGCAATCTTATCAGGAGTGATAATAGAGATGAGCATAAAACTGGAAACTCCCCTGGAAGAGGAAAAACTACGGAAGCTCAGAGCCGGCGACTCGGTGGAGATATCTGGCATCATCTATACCGCCCGTGATGCAGCCCATGAGAGATTGGTCAACCGGCTGAAAGAGGGGAAAAACCTGCCTTTTGAGATAAAGGATCAGATGATTTATTACGTCGGACCGGCCCCGGCTAAACCCGGCTATGCGATCGGTCCGGCCGGCCCTACGACCAGCAGCCGGATGGACCCATATACGCCTCCTCTTCTGGAGGCCGGTCTGAAAGGAATGATCGGTAAGGGCTCTCGTTCACCGGAGGTAAAAAAAGAGCTGCAAAAGCACGGCGCCGTCTATTTTGGGGCCGTGGGCGGAGCGGCTGCGCTAATCTCATCCCGAATTGAATCCTCGGAGATTATAGCCTTTGAAGAACTCGGGCCCGAAGCAGTGCGCCGGCTGGAGGTTCGTGAGTTGCCGCTGGTCGTGGTGAACGATACCGTCGGCGGCGATCTTTATCAGGAGGGCAGAGAAAAATACAGTCAAAGCAGCTGATTGTATCAAAAAATTAGAGGATTACGGGAGGGTTTTACAGTGAGTGCAGATAAAAATAATCAGGATAAACAAAAAAAGATGACCGAAGAGGAACTGCTGGCCAGAGCGGAAGAGCCGGCTGAAAAAGCTCTGGAGATGCATCCCTTTTACCAGGGCAAACTGGAGGTTTCTCTGAAGGCTCCGGTAAGAGATTATGACGATTTTGCCATCTGGTATACTCCCGGAGTGGCCGCATCCTGCCGGAAGATAGCAGAAAACACAGAGGAAGTCTACCGCCAGACCAACCGCGGCAATATGGTAGCGATTGTAACAAACGGCACCCGGGTGCTGGGACTGGGAGATATCGGTCCGGAAGCAGCGCTGCCCGTCATGGAGGGAAAATCGCTGCTCTTTAAATATCTGGGCGGGGTCGATGCCTATCCGATCTGTCTCGACATACAGGGTACTGAGGAATTCGTGAATACTGTCAAAGCTTTACAGCCCTCGCTCGGCGGCGTAAATCTAGAGGATATCTCCAACCCCGAGTGCTTCCGCATTCTGGAAAGATTGCGGGAGGAATGCGACATTCCCGTCTTCCACGATGATCAACAGGGCACAGCCTGTGTTACCATAGCCGGGTTAATAAATGCTTTCCGTTATGTCGATAAAGATATCCGTCAGGCCCAGATAGCTCTGATCGGGGCGGGCGCGGCCAATGTGGCAACCCTGCGTCTATTGACCACCTACGGCGTGCCGGCCGGTAATATAATCGTGAGCGACAGCAGCGGAATTCTACATGAAGGCCGCCTGGATGATATCGAAGAAAAATATCGCGAAAAGCGCCGCATCTGCCGCGAGACCAATGCTGAAAATATAACCGGTGATATTCCCGATGCGCTAGCCGGAAGCGATGCTGTGGTGGCGCTGGCCGCGCCAGGACCCGATCTGATCCAGCCGGAATGGATACAGAATATGGCCGAAGATCCCATTGTTTTTGCCTGCGCCAATCCTATCCCGGAGATCTGGCCCTGGAAAGCAAGAGAAGCAGGAGCAGCTGTAGTGGCCACCGGCCGCTCCGATTTTGCCAACCAGGTTAACAATTCGCTGGGATTTCCCGCCATCTTTCGCGGGGTTTTGGATGTGCACGCTGACAGTATTTCAGACGAGATGTGCATAGCTGCTGCTGAAGAGCTGGCTGACTTTGCCGCTGAGAGTGGCGTGGATCCCGATAAAATCCTGCCCACCATGGAAGAAAAGGAAGTATATTACCGCGTGGCCGCGGCCACAGCTGAAAAGGCCATCGAGGAAGGCAGAGCCCGCCGCGAAAAAACCCGCGAAGAAGTGTATGAAAGCGCCCGACAAAAAATTGAACGAGCCCAAAAACAGACACAGGCTTTGATGGATGCAAAAGTCATACCCGAATTTGAGCAATAATTCTTTTTAAAATCCGGCAGAAGTTTCGCCTCAAATTTCGATTTACAAAAGAGTTTTAAAGCGGAGCAAAAGCGGAGGGGAAGCGGAGGAGATTCACTCTTCTCCGCTTCCCCTCCGCTCTCTCCTCGCTATTAACTCCGAATTAAATTTTAAACTTTCTATTCCCTTTTCACCCCGTCCCCTGATCCAAAGCCCCCCTAAAAACACTCTTCTTCGCCTGTAAAATTATCATATTCTTATTTTTTAAAATATTTAATTGCTATTTTGCATCAAATGATTTAAACTGAATACTGGCCAGCATTCTAAAGGAGGGAGTACAAATTGGATAAAGATCTCAAAGCTGAACCTTTCAAAATCAAAGCAGTAGAACCTATTCAGCTGATTCCCCGCCGGAAAAGAGAAGAGGCGATTCAAAAGGTCGGTTACAATCTATTTTCGCTCAACTCCGATCAGGTTTATATCGATTTATTGACGGACAGCGGCACCGGCGCTATGAGTGATAGACAGTGGGCCGGTCTGATGCAGGGTGATGAGTCCTACGCCGGCAGCGACAATTATCGGAAGCTGGCAGCCGTTGTCCGGGAACTTTTTGATTATGAATATACGATACCCGCTCATCAGGGGCGTGGAGCCGAGCAGGTTTTGTTTCCGCTTTTGGCCGAGAAAGGGCAGTACGGAATAAGTAATATGCATTTTGACACCACCAAAGCACATGTCGAATTAGCGGGAGCAAAAGCGGTCGATATGTTTACGGAAGACGCGGTGGAGACCGGCAAATATCATCCTTTTAAGGGAAATCTGGATGTAGAAAAAGCAGAAGAATTCATTCAGGAAAAGGGAGCAGAAAAAATAGCTTTTATTATTATGACCATAACCTGCAACAGCGCCGGGGGCCAGCCTGTTTCACTTGAGAACATAAAAAATACCAAACTTCTGGCTGACAGGTATGATATACCGTTTTTGCTCGATGCCGCCCGATTTGCGGAAAATGCATATTTCATCAAGCAGCGGGAAGAAGGTTATCAGGATAAAACCATCAAAACTATCGTAAAGGAAATGTTCAGCTATGCCGAAGCTTTCACCCTGAGCGCCAAGAAAGATGCTATCGCAAACATCGGTGGACTTATAGGCATTAAAGATGATGAAAAACTTTATAAACGGGCCCGTTCACGAGCAGTCCCTCTGGAAGGCTTTCCGACTTATGGGGGACTGGCAGGGCGGGATATGGAAGCTATCGCCCGGGGGCTGCGTGAGGTAATTCAGCTGGAGTATCTTGATTACAGGATAGGTCAGGTTAAATATCTGGGAGATAATCTGCGCGAGGCAGGAATTCCCATTCAATATCCTGTAGGAGGACATGCAGTTTTCGTCGATGCAGGCAAAATGGCACCGCACATACCTCATGACCAATTTCCGGGCCAGGCCTTAGGAATTGAACTTTATAAGGAGGCCGGAGTGCGCGGAGTGGAAGTGGGATCGCTGCTTCTGGGCAGAGATCCAGATACCGGAGAGAATCTGCAGGCCCCTTTAGAGCTGCTGCGGCTGGCAATCCCCCGCCGGGTCTATACGGACAATCACATGGATGTGGTGACTGAAGGTATGAAACGCATCCGTGATAAAACCGACCAGCTCAACGGTTTGAAATTCACATACGAGCCCGAGGTTTTGCGCCACTTCACCGCAAAATTTGAGCCGGTTAAATAATTCATACCAATAATGCACTAATAATACAGCCGGCCTCCGCCAAAAATAGACGGAGGCCCGGCTGCATCCCAGATCAAAGGAGGTCATAATCTTTAATATGCGTATTTCTTTCTGCATTTATAACTATAATACACGAATGTGATAAAAGTTTGTCATAGAAATCAAAATTGCGGTAAAAAATAAAGAGGGTTTTTCACAAAATCTGAGCCAGCAGCAGAACCACAAAACCAGCCAGCAGGCCGCTTGTCAGAGTATAACCCAGTCCTTTTTTGATCAGTTCTCCTTCTTTTCCTCCCACACCCACGATTGCTGTTCCCATCAATATTTTGGCAGGAGCTATGGCAGATCCCAGTGAGCCGCCGATCGATTGAGTTGAAGCTATCATATACTCAGAATAATTGAGGATGACGGCCGTGTCCACCTGAAAGGGACCGAAGAGAACATTTGAACTGGTGTTGCTGCCGGTGAGAAAAGCTCCCAGTATGCCGATTACCGGGGATAGAACCGGGAAAAACCCTCCGCTGAAGGCAGCCATACCCTGAGCAAACATATATATCATGCCAGAATCATTCATAAGCTGGGCCAGTATCATCAAAAGAAATACGGTGATCATGGAAGATCGGGCCTGAATGATCCCTTCTGTGAAGATAGAAGTCACATTCTCTTTTTCCAGCTCTCCCTTGAACAGATAAAAAATAATCCCTATGAAAGTGGCCACCAGCAGGAAGGTAAAAGGATGGCTGAAGATGCCGATCGGCGAAAATTCGGGTTCGGCGGCGACTTCATAGCCCAGGCCGCTGGTGAAACCGGGAAAAGAAAGCGATATTTCCCAGTCGGGCAAAAGCGCATCTACGGGCGGGAGCTGGGCGGTCAACACGCTGAGAATTAACAATATGTAGGGGAAAAGAGCCGCCCTGAGGCTCATCATCTTCGCCGGCATATCGATTCCCTCGTTGGTGCGATAAAGCAGCACTCCCAGAAAAAAGGCCGAGCCGCAAAGGCCGGCTAAAAGCGAACCTATATGAGGAAAACCCATGACAGCAGCAAAGACTTTCATCGAGCCCATGATCAGAGTTGCCGGAATAATATATTTGAGCTCCCTTTTGATAGCCGGAAAGCCGCCGTAAACATGAACGGTAAAAAGCCCGGTGGTGAAGATAGGCATAAAAAATAGCAGTGCCATGACGGTGGCCAGTCTGACAGCCGGCAGCCCTGTGACCAGCTGCAGAGCATAAAACGAAGATCCCATAGATCCGAAACTGATAGCCCAGGAATGCCCGATCAAAACGGTGGTCAAAGCTATCAGCGGTTTGTAGCCTATACCGGTCAGCATAGCTCCCACTATAGCTACCGGCATGCCGAAACCGGTGATCCCCTGAATGAAGCCGGAAAGCGCCCAGCTCAAACCGAGAAGTTTTACAGTGCTGTCGCCTCCCAGTTCGGTGATATAGGCTTCGAGCGAGTTAAAACCGCCGGCTTTATCCACCACTTTGAAGATAAGAATACCGCCGAGAAGAATCAATATTACATAAAGGCTGAGAAAAGCCCCCTTGCCGGCGGAAAGAAGCATATGAGCCGGCTCAAGCTGAAATACGCCATAAGCCAGCGCCGCCGCCAGAACTAAACTTATTACAGCAGAAATTTGCGAAGAAATACGCCAGTAAGATATGAAGAGCAGGAGCACAATTACCGGCAGCATAGAGATCAACCAGTATGATAAAGTGAATTCCATCGTCGATAGCCTCCATAATCTTTGTTACAGCAGTTATTTCGATCAAATCTATTCCGCCATCAACCAGTTCGAGCCCCTTCGTATTTTCTCCAGGAGTTCAAAATGTGCTCCTCCATCGAACGCCTGGCTTTTTCAGTCTTCCCCCCTGAAATGCGATCAATTATCAGCTCATGTTCTTTTATGGTCTGCCAGGACCTGTCGGTGGTTTCAAAAACCTGATAGGTAAACAGCATAATTTGATACTGAATATTTCTGTAAAGCTTCAAAAGATGTTCATTATGACTGGCAGCTGCCAGCCGAAAATGAAAGATCCTATTATATTCGCTAAAGCCTTCCATATCTTCGGCCTCCAGGTACTTTTTTCCCTTTTCATGAAGTGAGGCCAGCTCCTCCAGCTCCGATTTTTCTATTCTTTCAGCTGCCAGCTGGCAGGCATAACTTTCGAGAGCAGCTCTGGATTCAAATATATCTTTTACCTCCTCCAGATTAAAATCCCTGACCTGATAACTTTTATAAGGAGGTTTGTGCAGAATACCGGTAGTCTCCAGCTCTTTTAATGCCTCCCGGACCGGGGTATTGCTGACCTGAAAATCATCTGCAACAGCTTCTATGGTGAGTTTTTCGCCCGCCTCGTACTCGCCGGCTAGAATAGAGGAGAGCAGTTCCTGAAAGATGCGATTTTTTATCTTGCCCTGCGAAGAAAAAGATCTTTCCGTATCGATTTCTGCCCCCATAAATTTATAACTATCTCCGTGCAAATTCCCACCTCCTCAAGCTTTTTTTCTTATTCAACCTTGCTTCTATTATTTTTAACACAACCAAAGCAAAATGTCAAATGTATCATTTTAATGTTTAGAATAATTAATTAAATTATATCTACTGGCCGATCTCACTGCCGGGATTATGCATAATTGCGCTTTATATTGCTTAAAAATACCCATAAAAAGTTGAATACAGGTATAAAATAAATCTTAAAACCAAAAAACCATAATTTATGACGAATGATTGGCGTTTGACATTTGACATTCTTTGTAGTTTTTGATATCAAAATACTAACGATACTTATCCTGAACAATATCTTCGATGTCATTTATATTTAAAACTTAAATTGCTAAGCTTAAGTTACAATTGAAAGGAGGGGTTCTGCCAAAAAACTCAGGATGCTCACAGCAACGCTCAGGCTCAAAACAGGACTGGATATTTTCGGGCAAACTGGCGAGAAGATTTCAGAAAACGATACCTGGCGAAGATATTCGTATTTTAAGAAGAGATTCTTCAAAGAAGAGAGAAGTAGACCTGAAATCCGGACCAGCCATTTTTAAGCTGTTTTATTAGTTGAATATGAAGAAAAAAAGAATCTCCACTATCAAAAGGAGGAACTATCATAATGTTGAGAAATATTTGTAAAACAGGATTCGTCTTTCTGCTCGCAACCGCCCTGGCAATAACTTTTGGCTTCACTGCAGCCGCTGAAGAATTTCCCGAAGATACCATCGAATTTACCGTACCCTGGAGCCCCGGCGGAGGCAGCGACACATTGATGAGAATTGTCGCCAATCACATGGAAGATAATCTGGATGCAAATATAGTAATTCACAATCGTCCAGGAGCCAGCGGCACTGTCGGCCTGGCTGAACATTACGATGAGCCCAATGATGGCTATTATATCGGTCAGGTGCATGATGGGCTTATAGTATCTCATTATGCAGGAGTTACCGATCTCAATTACGATGATTTTGAAATGGTTGCCGGCATAACAAATTCTCCTCAATATCTGGCCGCAGCCGAGCACACTCCTTACGATACTTTCCCCGAATTCGTAGAATACGCCCAGGAAAATCCCGGGGAGATAACCGCCGGTGTCACCATGCAGGGAATACCTCAGGCCTGGATGGTTATGCTAGAAGATGCTTTAGACACAGATTTTAATTATGTAGGTTATGAAGGCACAGGAGAAAGAGTCGAAGCGCTGGCAGGGGGACATGTAGATATAGTTCCGGTCGATTATGCCTCCGGTTACGAATATGTAGAAGGTGGATATTTTGACTTCATAGCTCAGGGAGCTGAGGAAAGACAGGATGAACTTCCCGATTTGAAGACTTTTCAGGAACATGGTTATGATGTGACCTGGGGTATAGTCAGAGCTCTGGTTGCCCCTCCCGGGACCCCTCAGGAAAAAATAGAAGTTTACGAATCTGCCCTTGCCACGCTGGCAGAAAGCGAGGACTTCCAGCAGGCTATTGATGATGCAGGAGCTCAGGTCATGTACCTGGACTCTGCTGAACTGGAAGAATATTATTCCAGTCTTGACGAATTGGTAAGAGAGATGGATTTTTAGAGCATAATACGAATCTTTCAAAGCAATAAATTAATAAACATCGAACAAGCTCCACAGATTCGTTCACGGGACCTTACGAAGCTGTGATCCGGTCCCGTGAACTTAATTCTTATGGACTCCTCCATATCAGCTGGTTTAATATAGTTATACTCATATTCATACTGCTTATTATTGGAAGCTGACGCGAACTTTGAAAAATTCCCAGTATCACTTAGTTTTATAGCTTCCGATGCTTTTTAAGCTCCAGCAGTTAAGGTTATAAGTGACCCTAAGTATACAGTATATATGGAAATTTAATTAACGGTTTCGAAGAAGGGCCCTTTTTATATCAGTCCGGCAGAAGGGAGGATTATGGAGTGAAACTTGTTGCCGAGCTAATTTTTTTGCTGGCGCTGACAATTGCCAGCCTAATATTCTATCTGCAGATTGGTGAATTCCCAGGAGAAGGGTGGGACGAACTGGGGCCTGCTGCCTATCCCCGCCTGATACTGCTGGTCATGCTAGCAATACTGGTATATCTTATAGTCAATAATCTGCGCAAAATTTACCGGGCTCACGAGAAAAACGACCTCAAATTTTCCCGCAGCGAGCTGAAAAGAGCCCTCTATCGTTACCATAAGGTTTTTATCAGTATTATATTATTTTATGTTTATATGTTAGCTATAGGTTATATAGGCTTCAAAATTTCCACCTTCGGTTACATGTTTATAACACAGTGGATTTTAAGCTCCGGCGGAAAAAAAGCTCTGCCCAAAATCATAATTGCCAGTCTTATCATAGGTTTCGGTGTTCCCCTGATTTTTGAAACCTATCTGGGAGTCGCATTTCCCCGGGGCTTCTTTTTTCAATAGGGGGTATGTAAATGTTTAGATTCGACCTTTTGCTGCTCGGAATTGCAGAGATAATGCAGTTCAATGTTTTACTCTATATGTTAATTGGAGTAGTCGGCGGTATTGTACTGGCAGCTATCCCCGGGTTTACGATTACAATGGCAGTCATTCTTGTTTTGCCTTTCACCTTCGGAATGGCTCCTATAGAAGGAATAGCAACAATGGTTGCAGTTTATGTCGGGGGAATGTCAGGCGGTCTTATAACAGCTGCTTTGATCGGTATCCCGGGAACTCCTTCAGCTGTGGCTACCACTTTCGATGGGCATCCTATGGTCAAAAATGGCGAACCGGGGAAAGCTCTGGCCATAGGAATCTGGGCTTCTACCTTCGGCTCATTTCTCAGCATGCTGATAATGGTAACGGTGGCTCCTCAAATAGCCGATTTTGCCCTGCAGATGGGGGCCTGGGAATATTTCTCCCTGATAGTATTTGCTCTGACCATAGTCGCCTCGCTGACCGGCGACTCTTTCCTCAAGGGAATAATATCAGCTCTGGTTGGACTTCTGATAGCTACTATAGGTGTCGACCCCATGACTGCTGTATCCCGTTTTACCTTTGGATTTGGTTTTTTAAACGCTGGCGTGGAGTTTTTGGTGGTGCTTATCGGTGTCTATGCCGCCTCTCAGCTTTATAAAGAGCTCGAGTTCAGCCCTGATGAACAGGCGCAGAAAGCAGATGAGGGGCTTGTGACCGGCGATATATCGCTTGATATTTTATCCTCCCTCAAAACCGTAATAGCTCAGCCCAAAAATTTAATCCGCTCTTCAATACTCGGCACCATTGTCGGTGCCCTGCCTGGAGCAGGAGGCAGCATAGCCAACATAGTGGCCTATGACCAGGCCAAAAAAGGGTCCGACACACAACCTGCAGAAAAATTTGGCACCGGCATCCCCGACGGGGTTGTAGCTTCCGAAGCAGGAAACAACTCAACAGCTGGCGGTGCCCTGATTCCAACTATAGCTTTAGGTATTCCGGGCGGCGCTATCACGGCGGTAATGATGGCAGCCTTGATGGTCCACGGGATGAATCCCGGTCCCATGCTGATAGAAAATGAGCCAGCCATGGTAGGCAGCATTTTTGTCGGATTTTTTATCTCGACGCTTTTAATGCTTATGGTCCAGATAATAGGGGCCCGGCTTTTTCTCAGAGTTTCGACTCTGCCCAAATACATCATGATTCCTTCCGTTCTGTCGCTCTGTGCCGTAGGTTCCTATGTTCTCAACAGCAGAATCACCGATATCTATCTTTTGTTCATAATAGGAGTGCTTGGCTATCTTTTTCAAAAATTCGACTTCGCCCGTGCACCTTTGATTCTGGGGGTCATTCTCGGCCCTATAGGCGAAACCAATCTGAGGAGAGCACTTATGCACGATCCTGATGTCACGCTATTTTTTACCCGGCCCATCTCGCTTTTCTTTCTGATTCTGGCAGTCATATCCATAATCTATTCCGTCCGTCAGCAGCAGTCGCTCAAAGGAGGTCTGGCAGAAGATGAATAAATCAAATCCCGACAGCTTCAAACTGGAAAATATGACCTGGCCCGAAGTTGAAAATGCAATGGAAAAAGCCGAATGCGCTCTCATCCCCATAGGTTCACAGGAACAGCACGGCCCCTATATCGCCGAAAGCTGTGACAGCCGCCGGGCGGAAAAATTCGCCGCTCTGCTGGGAGAGAAGTTAGATCCATTAGCCCTAATCACCCCCACTATCAGCTATGGAATATCTCCTCACCATATGAACTTTCCGGGAACGATCACTCTTTCTCCGGAAACACTGGTATCTTTGCTCGGAGATATCGTCGGCTCACTGCACGATCATGGCCTTGACCGCTTTGTGCTGGTCAACGGTCATGGCGGCAATGATGATGCCCTCGGGGTAGCCGTCGATACTATCCGCACCGAACTTCCCGTGCGGCTTTTAGCCTTTAAATACACCAGCCTGGCCGCCGAAGCGATCGAAGCAGAAGTCGATTCCGATTTTTACGGCCATGCCTGTGAAAGAGAGGTCTCCGAGCTGATGTATATGGCCCCGGAAATAATCCGAGAAAACAGGATAGAGCCAGGCGAGGAAAAGGAGCTGCTATCCTTCAAACAGCATCCGGTCAACCTCGGTGTCGATTTTGACGAATATACCGAAAATGGGGCGCTCGGCGATGCCCGTCAGGCAAGCCGGGAAAAGGGAGAAAAAATTGTGGAAACAGCTCTGGCCGAAGCCGAAAAGATCGTCAGAGATTTTTTGCAGCTCGAACTTCCTGAGAGAAATTAAAAATCTCAACCTGACCTGCCTGCTGCTCCGGTCGGTCAGCAGCACCGACCTTTATCCATCCATCTATAAACTCCTCATCTATAAACTCCTCATCCATCTCGACAAACTGCACAGCATAGCCATCCGGATCCTCTATAAAGATAAACATTATGTGCGGATTGGGCTGGATGGGGCTTTTTTCATCTCTATTCCCTCATCTTCCAGAATCTCCATACAGTCCGAAAGCGGGTCGACCTCGAAACCGAGCGATAATTCCCCGCCCGGCTCCGGACAGTTAAACCTCCGGAGTTTAAATCTGGATCTTCTCCATATCAGCTGGTTTAATATAGTTTAAGTCATATTCATGCTGCTTATTATCGGGAGCTGCCGAGAACTTTGAAAAATTTCCAGTATCACTTCGCTTTGTAGCTTCCGATACTCTTTAAGCCCTGGAAATTATATTAAATCTGATATCCTCCTGTAAATTTCCCCGGATAGACTCGTTTATCCGAGCGCAGGGCAAAAAAGGAGATAAAAGACATTTGTAGAAGTATTATTATTAGTAACCAATCAAATTACGTATTGCTGCCATTTGATGAATTATATTTCGATATATTATATACTGTATATTGCTCGGGTGAAATTTCGGGTGAAATCATCGATATTTAATTTTGCCTAAATCTTTCGAGGAATACAATATACAGGAAATAACACCAGGGAGGTAATAGCAAGTTGGCCAATCAGAAGAGAATTTCAACCGGATTAGAAGGTCTGGATGACATCCTTCAGGGCGGTCTGATTCCGGGCGATTCCTATCTGGTCAGGGGAGAGGCGGGCAGCGGCAAAACCACGCTGGGCCTGCATTTTTTGTGCGCCGGGCCTAGATCGGATAGATCCCGCCTTTTTATAACGCTTTCTGAACCCCGGGATAAAATAGTCAGAAATGCATCCCGCCGCGGTTTTCCGGTGGAAGAGATTGATTTTCTGGATTTGAGTCCCTCCGGAGAATTTGTGGGAGAGCAGGATTATTCGGTCTTTCCCTCCTCCGAGGTCGAAGAACAGCCTCTGCTGAAGGAGATATCGCGGAAGATAGAAGAGGACAGACCGGAAAGGATCTTTATCGACGGTCTAACCCAGCTGCGTTTTTTATCCCCCGATGATTATCGCTTCCGCAAAAATATCCAATCGCTGATCAGACTGATGTCCGAGGCGGAGACCACCCCCCTGCTGGTGTCGGAGGTCGGCAGCCGTCCCGACGACGATCTTCAGTTTATCAGCGACGGCATCATCAATTTAAAAGCCCGGGGAGAAGAGAGAAAGATTTCCGTCGACAAAATCAGAGGTTCTGATTTTAAAAAGGGCAGTCATACCTGCGTGCTGAACGAAGAGGGAATGCAGGTTTATCCCAGATTAAACCCCCAATTTACCACTTTCGCGGCAAAAGAGATCGACAGCGAGGCGTTATCCTCCGGCATTCCCGAAATTGACAGGCTGCTGCACGGTGGGATCGAAAGGGGAACGAGCACTATCATCACCGGTCCTACCGGCTCGGGCAAAACCTCCTTAGGTCTGGCCTTTATGAAAGAGGCAGCCGGGCGCGGAGAGAGATCGGCTGTCTATCTGCTCGAGGAGAGCCGTGACGTTTTGATGAAGCGCTCTCAGGCTATCAATATTCCCATCGAAGAGATGATAGCCAGCGGCAATCTCGAATTATTTTCAGTCAACAGCCGGGAGCTGACTCCGGAACTTTTCGTTCACAAGGTCATAGACGAAGTGGAAAAAAACAATACCAGACTGGTCATGCTGGACAGCCTCACCGCTTTTAATTCCACCTTTTTGAGCGAAAACTGGAGCAAAAATGAGCTGATCAAAACCCTGGACAGCCTGAGGAAATTCCTTTTCGATAAGAACGTCACGGTCCTGATGACAAATGAGGTCCCCAATATAACCGGTGATTTCCAGGTGACAGATGATCAGATCAGCTACCTGGCCGATAATATCATCATCCTGCGCTATCTGGAGCTGGATGGGGGCATTCACAAAGCCATCGGGGTGCTCAAAAAGAGGCTGAGCAGCTTTGAGACCAAGCTGCGGAAGTTTCAGATAACGGAATACGGACTGGAAGTCGGCAAGCCAATGGAGGAGCTGAGCGGGATTCTCAGCGGAAATCCCCGGGTCAGAACTGAAAGCAGCAATCCAGACAGAAATTAATCCAGACAGGTGATTACAGTGAAAGATACTCAAAAAGCCAGACCAAAATCGGAAAGCAGAGCCAGAATAAATCTGCTCATATCAAATTATAAAAATCAGGAGCTTCTGGAAAATCAGCTGGAGCAGAACTACGAGCTCTATTCCGACAGCGATGCTCCCTTCCAGAAATATGAGCTGGTTATTCTCGACGAAAACTCCTTCGAAAATTACAGATTTCAGCTAAGGCGTTTAAAAGAGGACGATGAGAGCTTCACCCCGGTTATATGCCTGCAGGAGGAAAATCGAACTCCCGCTCGAAATCTCCTGGAACTGGTCGATGATGTGATCGAGCTGCCCGTATCCCGGCCTCTGCTGCAGGCCCGGATAAAAAATATGATCAGAAACAAAAAGCTCTGGACCGACAGAAAAACCCTGGAGAATAGATACAGGAATATATTCCACAACATCAACGATATGGTTTTTATGATCGAAATTCTGCCGGGAGAACCGGGAGCAAAGCCAGGATTTAAAATCAGCGAGGTGAATGATAAGCTGAGTAGAAAGCTGGGCTTCAGCCCGGAAGAATTAAAAGGTTTTTCTCCCGGCAAACTGATCAAAGGCGAGCAGGTTGACGAGCTTTTCATTAGGATAGGAGATCAAAAGGAAGCTCTTTTCACCACCGAGCTCTATACCGACGATGAGGGAACTATGCCGGTAGAAATAAGCGCCCGGGAAGTACGGATCCACGATAAAAAACAGATACTCTGTTCGGCCCGCGATGTTACCGAAAAAAAGAAGAAGGAAGAGAAGATCAATTATCTTCTGATCCACGATGATCTAACCGGCCTTTACAACCGCAAATTTTTTGAGGAAGAGCTGAAAAGGTTGAATACCGGAAGGCAGCTTCCCCTCTGTGTTTTCATCATCGATATAAATGGAATGAAGCTGGTCAATGACAGCTACGGTCATAATACCGGCGATGAACTCCTGATAAAAACCGCCGATCTGCTGCAGGATATTTTCCGGGAGGAGGATATTCTGGCGCGCTGGGGCGGCGATGAGTTCAGCGTGCTGCTGCCTCAGACCACAGAAGAGGAAGCTGAGAAGATACTCGACCGCATAAAGATAGCCTGTCAGCAGACAGAAAACGACAAACTGCCAGTCTCTTTGGGAGCGGGTTATGCCGTCAAAAAAGATGAAAGCGCTGATATTTTTGATATTATCCATGAAGCTGACAGCAGGATGTATCAGGACAAATTGACATCCGAAAAAAGCGCCACCAACAAGATAGTCGCCAGCCTGCTTTCCACTCTCGAGACGAAAAGTCCGGAAACTGAAGCGCATACCCACCGCCTGACAGCTCTGGCCATGAGATTTGGAGAGAGGATAGGTCTTTCCAACAACCAGCTGGACAATTTGTCGCTGCTGGCCACCCTGCATGATGTGGGCAAAGTCCATATCTCCGAAAAAATCCTGAGCAAGCCCGAGGATCTCGACGAAGAAGAATGGGATATTATAAAAGAACACCCCCGGATAGGCTATAAAATTGCTCTTTCCTGCAGCGATTTTTCCTCGGTGGCCGATGAAATTCTCTCCCATCATGAACGGTGGGACGGCAGCGGCTATCCCCGGGAGCTGGAAAGAGATAAAATCCCTCTTTTGTCCCGGATAATAAGCATAGTCGATGCTTACGATGTGATGACCAACGAAAGGCCCTACAGCAAACCGCTTTCCTGCCAGGCCGCCCTGGAGGAAATCAAAGAATGCGCCGGTGAACAGTTCGATCCCGAGCTGGCCGAAAAATTTATCGAGATGATGGGAGAGAACAACCTGTGTTCAAAATCGAAAGGATGATTCGAAGCTCGCTTCAAAAAAACAGGCCTGATTTTAAGCATAATTTTCTGAATATAAAGATTATTTTAAGGTGGTATTACAGGGGGTTCTTCCTGTTGTCAGTTGATAGATATCGTATAAGATCACTTAAAGCAGAAAAAATTTCATTGTGAACGAAGATTTATATCTTCCAGTATAACTAAATAAGTATTTTTGACGCATCTGTTAATTCACTGAAGAAAAGAAGAAGCTTAAAGGATTTCTGTCTTCTATAAAGAATTAATTATATCAGCAGCAAAAGTTCTCATAATGATTATTGACAATTTGACAGGCTAAAAGGCTAGATCTTTTGACACTACGGGAGGGCCCGGGGAGGGAAAAATATGAAAAAGTTTCGTCTCAAAGAGATAGAGAATAACTATCAGAAAAGCTGGCAGCGGATAGTGGGGATTTTGAGCGAGATGCTCGATACAGAAGTCGCTTTGATAAACAGCGTGGAGGGGGATAAGCTGGAAGTCCTGCAAAAAGATGACCCCGAGGATTATTTTAAGCTGAAAGACCCCTATGATCTGAGCGATGTCTACTGCGAGGGTGTGGTAGAAAATCGAGAAATGCTGGAGATCAAAAACGCCAGTGAAAGCGAGATCTGGGCTGATTACGAAGGTGCCAGAATGGGACTTATATCGTATCTGGGATTCCCTCTTTTTGATCCGTATGATAAAATTGTAGGGACTATCTGTGTGGAGGATACCAGCGAGCGCAGCTTCACCGAAAGCGAGAAGGAGCTTCTGCGTCAGTTTAAGGAGATGATCGAAAATCAGCTCAACCAGCTTAAATTGACCGACAGACTGGAAAAAAACATCGAAAGAGGCCGGAAGCTGCACTCTCAGTTTCTGCCGAAAAAACTTCCCCACCGGAAAGAAATCATTACCGGGGCCCGCTATCAGGCAGCCGACAGGCTGGGGGGAGATTTTTATGATTTTATCGAGCTCGAGGATAAGATGGTTTTTTATGTCTCCGATGTCAGCGGCCATGATCTCAGCAGCTCTCTGCTCAACATTTTTCTCAAAGAGACGGTCAACTCCTATCTGCTCCACCAAAGAGAAGCCGATGAATATCTGCGCCCGCCCCATATGCTGGAATATATAAATAATCGCTTTTCCGAAGAAGATTTTTCGGCCGATTATTTTATCTGTCTGACGATCGGGACCATCGATCTAAAAAGTTTTGAAGTCACCCTGAGCAACGGCGGAATGTCCGTCCATCCCTTTATAGTGCATGAAGACGGGGAAATATCAGTCTTCAGCTGCCAGGGCCTGCCCGTAACTGTCTTCGAGAAAGGAGATTACACGTCGTGCACCCAGAGACTTCAGCCCGGTGATACCTTGCATTTTCATACCGACGGTCTGACCGAACAGGAAAATATGATCGGAGAGAGGTTCTCGGAAAAAGAGCTGCAGAGGACAGCCAGGGATGCGGCCGGAGAAGATGTGGAGCCGACTCTGGACGCTATCTATGACAAATTCAACGCATTCCGCGGCGAAAAAGAGGTGCAGGACGATCTGACTTCCCTGGTATTGCGGCGCAGCTGATCCCCCGCGATTACATCAGCGGGTTTTTCATTCTTTCGATTCATCCCCCTTGTCGCTGCTGTCATTTTATTGTATAATTTGAAGTGAAGGGAGAAAATTAACAGAAAATAATAAACATTCAGGATATGGAAATCCCGGAATGGGAGGTGAACTGCTGTGTCAAAAATGGTCAGCTTCCTCTATAAGCTATCCCGCAAAGCCAACGACGCTGAAACCCTGGCCAGCGGCGATCCGGAGAGAGTCGCCAAAAGAGCAAAAAACAAATTCGTGGGCAGGAAATTGATGAAGAAATTGATGAAATAAAAGATTTGAAGCGGACATCCAAATAATCCAGACAGAGGGGGATGAAAAAAATATGAAAGAGATACTCAGCGAACGCAAGCTGGGCGAAAAGCTGACTCTGGGAGTTCAGGCTGAAGCCGATGAAGTGGGGCTTTATCTGGCTTCTGAGGACGTGTCGGCCAGCTGCGCCTTTTTGCCCGATGAGTGGGATAATTTTGTCGAAGCGGTAAAAGAAGCCGACAGAAAAATTCAGGGCCAAATCCGAAAAGAATAGAGCTCCGGAATCATCCTTTACATTTTTTCAGGCCGCTTCTGCTTCTGGAAGCTTTTTTGCTGCTTTCAGCAGCAGAAGCTTTCTCTATTTAGACAGATTCCAGGCGAGAATTTGCCCGCAGCAGGTAAAGCATGTTTGCAATCGCACCTATTTCCTGATAAACTGCCATAGGTAGCCCTTTTACTTACATAATCGATAAAGTCGCAGGTTCAGGAGGTTTTATCATGCAGCAGGACAGCGCTTCTCAGGGGGAGAGTCTCCGGGACCGGCTTAAAAGCGAAAAGATGACAGCTTTTTTCTTCTGTCTGCCGGCCCTGATTCCGCTCACAGTTTTCTGGATATTCCCTCTGCTTTTTGCCCTTTATCTCAGCATGACCAACTGGGATCTCATGATGCCGGTGTATGATTTTGTTGGGCCTGAGAATTATCTCCGGCTTTTTCGCGATCCCGAATTTTACCGCACCCTCTGGAATACTCTCTACTTCACCGCCGGCAGCGTTATTCCCGCCGTGCTGGGCGGTCTGATTCTGGCTATCATAATTAAAGGAAAAGTTCTGGGCCGAACCTTCCATCAAACTCTGCTGTTTTCGCCCTGGGTCACCCCGCTGGTAGCCATGGCCATAGTTTTTTCCTGGATTTTCGATCCGGGAACAGGACTGATAAATTACATACTGCAGCTTTTCAACCTGCCGGCGCTGCCCTGGTATGCCAGCTCGGACTGGGCTATGCCCGTTGTGATAGCGGTTAGCGTCTGGAGAACTCTCGGTTATTCTATGGTCTTTTATGTGGTGGCCCTGGAGCGAATTCCCGATTCGATCTATGAGCAGGCGAAAATCGATGGAGTCAATTTCTGGACCCGTTTTCGTCATATAACGCTGCCGCTGGTCTCGCCCACCACTCTGTTTCTGTCGGTGGTGCTCACAATCCAGGCCCTGCGCGCCTTCGACCAGATAGATATAATCACCCAGGGCGGTCCGGCCGGAGCCACCCGCACCCTGCTTTACCACTATTATCAGTCGGCCTTTGAACGCTTTCACGCCGGTGAAGCCGCCGCTATCGGCATAGTTATTCTGATCATTGCCGGCCTTTTTGCCCTGGCTCAGTTTCTGATCTCAAAAAAATACGTTCATTATCAATAGTTCTATACCGCTATCATATCTTATTAAATCAGCGATCATTATTCGTTCATTCAGGAGGCAACAGATATGAGCAGTACAGACAGCTCTCAGGAAAAAACCACCGCTGCCGAACTTTCTGCCGCCGGCGAAAGCAGAGCCGGGAGCAGCAGGGGCCGACCCGGATGGAAAAACAGTTTGAGCAGGGTTGTGCCCAATATCTTCATTGCCGCCATGAGTTTTATCATGATCTTCCCCTTCCTGTGGATGTTTGCCAGCGCCCTCATGACCCAGGATGAAATAGCCAGCTATCCGCCCACATTTATACCCGAGTCACCGCAGTGGAGCCATTTTCTGGAGGCCTGGCAGTCAGCCCCCTTTAACCTCTACATATTCAACAGCTTTTTTACCGCTTCGGCCATAGTTGCCCTGCATATAATAACTACAGCTTTGTTCGCCTATGCTATAACCCAGCTGAACTTCCGGCTCAGAAAACCGCTTTTTGTTATCGTGATGGCCACCTATATGCTGCCGGTGCCGGTCACCTATGTCCCCAGCTATATCGTGCTTTCCTGGCTGGGCTGGCTTGATACCTATCAGGGCATCATCTTTTCTAACTCGGTCAGCGTCTTCGCCATCTTTTTGGCCCGCCAGGCTTTTTTGCAGGTGCCTGACGAGCTGGTCGATGCCGCCAGGGTCGACGGGGCCAGCCACTGGACCATCCTGTGGAAGGTGTTTTTTCCTCTCACCAAACCGATCTTTATCACCTTCGGTCTGATAAATTTTGTGCTCATGTATAACAATTATCTCTGGCCGCTTTTGATAATCCGCAGCGAGAGGCTTTATCTGATAACCATCGGACTTCGTCAGTTCTTCATCGAACAGGGAGCCTACGGAGTCAACTGGCCGCTTATCATGGCCGCCAGCACAATAGTGGTAACTCCGCTGCTCATTCTCTTTTTCATCACCCAGAAATGGTTCATAAAAGGCGTCGGCGATACCGGGGTCAAAGGGTAATTTTTCCGGATAAGCCCCCTTCCCGGTTCAATTTTTTCGATCATAGATCCTCTAAAACTCACTAAAATATTCGGAGGTGAGCGCTTTGTTAAAAAAGATACTGAGAACGACCCTGATGTCGATGCTTATTTTAGCTGCTGCCGCTGGTCTTTCTCTGCAGTCTGTGGACGCTGAACCGGTGGAAATCGACTTCTATCATGGTCTGGGCGGTTACCTGGGCGAAGTTGTGGAGGAATTTATCGAGGAATTCAACGAGGAGAATCCGGATGTGGAAGTGGAAGGCCATACTTTCGGCGATTATGATGAAGCCCTGCAGGCCTTTCAGTCGGGCGTGGCAGCCGGCGATCCGCCGGAGTCGGTCATGCTCGATCCAACCCCCGCGGTGGAATTTGCCGACCGCGAGATAACCGCCTCTTTGAGCGATTTTCTCGACGAAGATGAGGATGCTGACCGCGATGATTACGTGGAAGCCTTCACCGAGATGACCAAAATCGACGGCGAACAGCACGCAATTCCTATGTTCGGTACCACTCAGCTTCTCTACTATCGTCACGATCTCTTCGAAGAAGAGGGCATCTCTCCCGAAAAGCTGGAAACCTGGGAGGGACTGGGCGAAGCCGCCGCTCAGCTGGCCGCCCGTGAAGATGTAGAATACGGCTGGATGCCTATGTGGGATCATATCAACCTGATGGATATCGTCTACTCCCGGGGGGGACAGGTGCTGAGCGATGACGGCACCGAGGTCACACTCACCGAAGAAGAATGGGTGGAAAGCTGGGAGGCGCTGAGACAGTGGATCCATGAAGATGAAATAATGGGCATAAACCACGGCGGCGTCGGCTGGGAATACTGGTATGACACCATCGACGATGTTCTGGAAGGCCGGGCAGCCGGTTATACCGGTTCCAGCGGCGACCAGGGCGATCTCGACTTCGATAAAGTTTCAGCCGCTGTTCAGCCCGGCTGGGAAGCTCACGATGGAGAACCCGCTCCCATCGCCGAAGCCAAATATGGCGTGGTGCCGGCCCGCATACCGGAAGAAAAACAGGAAGCTGCCTATGAATGGCTGGCCTTTTTCACCAGCCCGGAAAAGACTGCCGAGTGGAATATGAAGACCGGATATCTGGCCGTCCGTCATTCCGCCCAGGAAGATCCTGAATTCCAGGAATTTCTGGATGAAAATCCTCAGGCTGAAGTGCCGCTTGAGCAGCTGGAGGTGGCCTCCTCAATTTTCATAGATCCGACCGGAGGCGAGATTAATCAGGCTATCGACGATGCTATAGATGCAATTCTCATAGAAAACATACCGGCCGAAGAAGCGCTGGAGACGGCTGAAAGCCGGGCCCAGCGCGCTCTGGACGTAGTTCAGTAAATAACGCAAAAAATTTTTGCAGGAATTAATCTGCCCGATTAAAGGACGAAAATATCCAGAGCACTCACCGCCGGCTTCTTGCGAGGCCGGCGTTTTTTCTTTTCGAGCAGGACAATTTTGTTTTTACATTGAACTAAATCATATATGGTAACTATCAATGTTAACTATAGGTCCTTTCGGCATTTAGTCAGGAAACCGAATCTATAGCATTCTCAAAATACGTATCCCTGTCCTCCTGAAGATCATCGATCAAGCCGGCGAACTCCGTCAAATTTTCCAGCAAAATATTGACTATCCTTCCCTCTATGTTCTCCTGCTGAGCCTCCTCTTTCAATATTTTCTTAACTTTGCTCTTTTCCAGCCCGGACCGATAGGGTCTGTCCTCTATTAAAGCTACAAAAATATCGGCCACCGACATGATTTTGCAGGGGAGCGAGAGATCATCACCGTTCAAACCGAAGGGATAGCCCGTCCCCCTGAGAGTTTCATGGTGAAAGCCGGCCCATTCGGCGATATTTTCCAGAGAAGGAATCGTTTTTAAAGCCTGATAGGAATAAAAAACATGTTTTTTCATCAAATTATACTCGCTATCCGTCAGCTCATCCTCCTTATTTATTATTTCGGGAGGAACTGCCAGCTTGCCGAGATCATGGAAAAAACCGGCTATAAGCATATGCCTCTGGATTCTGGAAGAAAAGTTCATGAGATAAGCCAGCTTTTCGGCGGTCCTGGCAACTCCCAGCGAATGGGTGGTGGTAAACCTGCTGCGGAAATCTATTACCTCGCTGTAGAATTTGGCCAGCCTGAGAGTATCAGACTCATCCATGATTTCATCCTCAGCGGACAAAATTTCTTTTGTATTTCTTTTTAAGATCTCATTGTCCAAAAGCGAGAGCCAGAATCCCTCATTGAGCTCAGCCAGAGCATCGACCAGCCCCGGCTTAAAAATTCCGGGGGTTTTATCCTCGAGATTTTTAAGTATCTTCTCTCTCTGACTGAGTATCTCCTGATCATCTTTAATCAAAAGAGAGATCCGATCGCAAAAATGAACCAAAAAAGCTTCTTCCGGAATATCCCCTCTGACAGCTTCCTGCTGATCATTCTCCGGCTGCCAGGGGTGATGATGATACCTGATTATATCCTCTATCTCATAATCAATAGGTAGATCTGCTGCCAGCCGGGCTCCTATCTCGGCATGCCGGGTATGCTGGAATTCTGACTGCAGAAGTTTAAACTTTTTTCGCTGTGAAAACATCCCTATGTCATGAACCATGGCGGCTATCAAGGTTTTTTTTCGGCGCTCAAAACCCCAGTCCAGTTCCTCAGCCAGGTGATTGCAGGCGAATGCGACCTGCAGATGATGGTTGGCCACGCTTTTTTTGATCACTCTGCTTATACTGGAGATATTGAATAATAGATGATGAAAAGGAAAAGAGATTCTGTCGGCTGTAAATTTTCTTTCATTCATTTTATCGCCTCCTGCTGCTGCAAGCAAAGACCGTCTATATTTATGGTTCTTCTCCAAAACCGTTGGTGAAATTGCCATATATGCTGGATTATCA